>JANOCZ010000142.1:0-21246 GCA_031412455.1 Hyphomicrobium sp.
CGAACTTGGGAACTACGCCACATATCTGTCTGGCGGCCAACGCCAGCGCATCGCGCTTGCCCGTGCACTTTTCAGCACGCCACCGCTGGTGGTTTTGGACGAGCCCAATTCGAATCTCGATCGTCTCGGCGACGAAGCACTCTCGGCGGCCATCGATGGGATGCGTTCGCGCGGTCAGACGGTCATCCTCGTCTCGCATCGGGTGCAGGCCATCGGCAAAGCGGACCTCTTGCTGCTCCTCGAGAAAGGCCAGCAGCGCGCGTTCGGTCCGCGCAGCGAAGTCATGAAGCTATTCCAGGGTCCAACACCTGCCCGCCGGGAAACCGATCGCGCTGCTGCCAAGGATGTGGCGGCGCCTTCGCCGTCCGAGCCGGCCGAGGTCAGCGCTCCTCTTGCGCAGGCGACGGGGAGCGACGGCTGATGAAACTTCGCCCCTTCACTGCCGCCTCCCCAGCTGACATGGACACGACGGATTGGCACGCAACCGAGCCGTGGGTACGTTTTGGCATACGCACGGTGTTCTACTTGTGCGGCGGGCTTTTGGCCGCATCGCTGTTATTCTCGGTTTCGGGCGCTGTCGTTACGGGTGGGACTGTTGCGGTCGAAGGCGAATACAAAACCGTTCAGCATTTGGAAGGCGGAATCGTTTCTAAAATCGTCGTGCGCAACGGCGCCCGCGTCAAGGAAGGCGACGTCCTCATCAAGCTTGAAGATACGCAGGCGCGCGCCAGCATGTCGGCAACAAGCGCAAGGTATTCCGAATTTGCAATTCAGGAGGCCCGCCTGATCGCGGAGCGGGAACGGCGCGATGATTTCGAAGCGCCCCCGACGCTTGATCTAATGACGACTGAGAATGCAAAAGTATGGGAGGCTCAGCGGGCCCTCTTTACGGCGCGGCGCACGGCATATCTCGGCCAGCAGAAGGTTTTGGTCCAGCGTATCTCGCAATCAGAAAGCGAGCTCGCTGGCATTGCTGGGCAACTCGACGCGCGCAACAAAGAGCTTGGTCTCAACGAGATTGAGCTGTCGAACGTCAAACCGCTGTTTGATAAAGGGTTCGTCAACTTACAACGTATTGGGCCGTTGGAGCGGGAGAATGTACGTATCCACGGGGAGGTCATCGGGCTCAAGTCACAGATCGCGAAACTCAAATCGGCCAAGGCTGAGGCGGAGGCGCGCCTATCACAGGTTGACAAAGAGTACACCCAACAGGCGGCCGAAGAATTGCAAAAGGTGCAAGCCGGACTCGCTGAGCAAACCGAAGCGCGCAAGTCTATCGGCGATCGATTAGCGCGCCTCGAAATCCGCGCACCGGCCTCGGGCCTCATTCATGCTATGGCGGTCCACACGGAAGGCGGCGTCATACCCGCCGGTAGCACCCTGCTGCAGATTATTCCTGAGGATCGCAAAATGCTCATCGAGGCCAAGATTGCGCCCGGCGACATCGACAAGGTGCGCGCCGGACAACCGGCATCAGTGCGGTTCTCATCTTTCGACAGTCACGTTACGCCCCGGCTCGATGGTGTTGTGCGCAGCGTGTCCGCCGCCGAAATCGCGGATAAAGACGGCAAAACCTTCTTCGTGACGCAGGTCGAAGTTCCGCCGGCAGAATTGATGAAGCTCCAGACTGGCCACCGCCTCGTTCCGGGCATGCCAGCTGAGGTTTATTTGGAGACGCAGTCGCGCTCGATTTTATCTTACTTCCTGAAGCCACTCACGGACATGCTCGCCAACACATTTCGCGAGCGGTGAGCGTTTCGCGACCGGGCGCTCGTTAAGCGCGGCTGGCGATCAATAGGCGTTCTGGCTCGCCTTATGCGAGATGACGGTCAAGAGCACGATATAGAGGTCGAACGATACCGACCAATTATCAATGTAATAAAGATCGTGATCGACGCGCATGCTCATGGCTTCGTCGGTCTCTGTTGCGCCTCTGAAACCGTTGACTTGGGCCCACCCGGTGATACCCGGCTTCATGTTCAAGCGGCGCGGATAGTGGGCGATGCGTTTTTCGAAAAAGCGGTCGTGGGCGACGGCATGCGGGCGCGGGCCAACCAAAGACATGTCGCCGCGAATTACGTTGAATAACTGGGGCAATTCGTCGAGCGAATATTTGCGCAACAGCCGGCCGACGCGGGTCACTCGCATATCGTTCTGCGTGGCCTGACGTACGTCGTCGCCGTCATCGAGCGCGGTCATCGTCCGGAACTTCCAGATGCCGAATTCCTCGAGGTTGTAGCCGCGCCGGCGCTGGCGGAAGAAGACCGGGCCGTGGCTATCGAATTTGACGATGGCGGCGATGATGAGCAGCAACGGCGCGAGAAGGACCAACGCCAAACTCGCCGACAGAACATCGAACGTTCGCTTACTCATTTGCTCGAAGGGGCCTAGAGGCTCACGCGTCAGCGATAACGTCGTGGCACGACCAAAACGGGCGACGCGTGCTTCTTTAAACCGGCTGACCAGCCCGCCCGCGCCGATATGAATGGCAACCGGCAACATGCTGAAGGCAGCGACGCAGCGCTCGATATAGTCGGGCCGCATATTTCCGCCGGATATGACGACGTCTTCGATCCCTAAGGCGCGCGCGTTTATGGCCGCCCCTTCGAGGAATTCGCCGAGTGATTCCTGCTCGCGGCTGAAGGTTGGCACATAGGCGCGCGCTGCGACATACACGCTCGCGGCACCATCGGAAATTTCGCGGTCGAGCCGCGCGACATCGTCTTCACTGCCAATGATCATGAGCTTACGGCGGCGAACGATGCCATTGTTTATCAAAGCGGCGAGGCCGCGTTGCAGACCGGAATTCGCGCCGATCAGCGCCAGGTAGCCAAGGCAATAGAATATCAACAACCATCCGCGCGAAAATACTGCGGTGCTCTTGGTCAAGAAACCGACGGCTGCAAGCGCTATGAATACGAAACTCCAGATAACGAATAATCGGCTTTTCGTGCGACGGCCTTCGAGCAGGCTTTCGACGCTGTACTCATCGCGCACGAGAAAGGCCAATCCATACGTCAAGCCGGCAAGAGCGCCGATGCTGCCGTAGTGCTCGAGAGAGCCTGGGGTACCGTGAAACGCAAGATGGTATGCCACTCCCGTCACCAGAGAGACCAAAATGATCACAGCCATCTCTAGAATAAACGCTGAGCCCGCAAAGCCAACGCTCGACAGCGCGTACCTTGATCGCGGCTTCACGTCACCGACGCCGGAGAAGTCACGCTCAATAGTTCCAAACACGACTAACCTCATTTCGACGTCTGCAGCTGAAGCGCCCAGGCGACCCGACAGCAATAACTTAGCCCAACGCGGCCGGCCTTTAGAAGTTCGTTAAACCGTTAATTCAAACGCTCCGGCAAAAACAGTTATTGTATTGCCAGTGCATTGCCCGGTTAGCCCGCATCCCAATTTCTACAAAGCTCGGCCTGCGGACGATATTAGCGGAAAGGCACGAGGCTTGCAGCGAAGGCATCTGCGGTAAATTGCACCAATAGTTCGCGGCCTGTAAATAAGCAGCATGCGGCGCAATCTCTCGTATCACCAGCGTTCAGCACCATAAGGTTGCAAAATGGCACAGTCGCTTTCTCGTTCCGGCTCTATCGCAGAGGTTGTGAAGGCCAGGAGCAGCTGGCGCTCAAATGTCATTCCCACAGTTTGGCGACAGGCTAAAGATACCCATCCGCAGCAGCCCCTGGAAGGGGACCTTGGTCGGACTTTGGGCCGGTTATTTGATAATAAAGGCACTATCGCGCTCGCAGTTCTCGCATCACTGTTTCTCAGCCTGGCTTATCTGTGGATCGCAACGCCCAAGTATACAGCAACGGCTTCATTGTTCGTCGATCCCCGGACTCGGAAAGTCGAAGAGGCGGTTCCAGCCAGCGTCGGCTCTGATACCACTCTGCTGGAAAGCCAAGTTGCTATCATCACTTCTGAGAGCGTTTTACGTAAGGTCGTCGAGCGACTGCAGCTTGCGACGGATCCAGAATTTAGCCGCCCGCCCTCCTCATTGGCCAAGGCCTTGGCCGGTCAGTTTTCAAGGGGCAATACGGCGGCGACGACCGACGAACTCGCTCTGGCCGCGCTTAAAAAAGCGCTCAAAGTCACGCGCGCGCAAAAGACTTATGTGCTGGATATTGCGGCGACCGCCGGTGCACCTGCGCGCGCAGCGCAGATTGCACAGGCTGTCGTAGACACTTATTTCGATGATCAAACTGCGGCGAAGCGGACCGAGGCCCAACGCTCCAGCGCCATGATCGATTCTCGTTTGATCGAATTGCGCGAACAGGTTCGCCAAGCCGAATTGCGGGCCGATGATTATAAGAAGGCCAACAAAATCCTGACGTCGGAGGGCGGTGTCGTCGGCGAACAGCAGCTGACCAGGATGAACGCCGAGCTCGTCGCCTCGCGCGCGGTTGCAGCTGAAAGCAAAGCACGGCGCGATCAGATCCAGGCGTCGATCAAAGCTGGCGCCGAGCCTGATCTCATTGGCGACGCAGCACGCTCCGGCCTCATGTCACGGCTGCGCGAACAGTACACACAAGTGGCCCGCCGCGAAGCGTCGCTGGCCAGCCAACTCCAGCCCGGACATCCGCTTATGGCGGACGTGCGGTCGCAGCTCAACGCTGTCAAAGGGCAGATCACTGCCGAATTGAAACGCGTGGCGACGGCCGCCGAGAGCGAGTTCCAGGTCGCAGCCAACCGCGAAAAAGAGCTGTTGTCGCAGATCGAAAAGGCCAAGCAGGAAGTTGCAATCGTCAATACCGCGCAGATCCGCGCCCGCGAACTCGATCAGGATGTCGCTGCGAGCCGTGAGCTGCTCAAAGTATTCCTGTCCCGTGCCAAAGAAACCCAGCAGCAAGAGAAGACGACGTCGGTCGATGCACGGGTCATCACGGCGCCCGTTGCACCATCAGCGCCGTCAAAGCCGCTGCCATGGTTGGTTTTGTCGCTTGGACTTTTGACGGGATTGGCGGCCGGTTCGGCGTTAGCGCTGCGCTCGGAGAAGGTCAATCACGCATTGCGGTCTGGAGACGAACTGGGCCAAGAGACTGGGCTCGCCAACATCGCCGTCGTGCCTGAACTAAAGCCCACTGCGGGTACCCTGGGTCAGGGCGTCCAATTCAGCGATCTGTTGTCGGCACTGGGGTCCGTCCAAAATCGCGGTGGCACCGAATACCGGCAGGCTATCTTGCGGCTGCTGTCGAAAATCAAATCGGTAGGTCGCGCCGGCCGCCCGAACACGGTCATGTTCGTATCGCCACGCGCCGGCTCTGGGAACTCGGCGACAGCTCTCGCGGTTGCCTACTGCGCGGCCATGTCAGGCGAACGTGTCCTGCTGGTCGATGCGACCTCGACCGATCCTGCCTTGTCGGCTGTTTTTGCTGCTAGTCTGGCCAGCTCAACAACGGTCATCCTCGACAGTAAAGAGCATCTCAACAAAATCATCACTCGAGACGCGCGGTCGGGTCTCTCGTTCCTGCCTATCGCGCTTGCTGACTTGCGAGACTTGAAGACGCAACAGCGGCGCCGACTTGTGACGGGGCTTAATCTGGTCAGCCAGGATTATGACTGGGTGTTCATCGATGCGGGCGCGATCCTCGAAGACGAGGCGGCAACGACACTGCTGCCCTCCAGCAGTCAAATTTACGTTATCGGGCGCGCCGAGCACACGCTACGAAGCGACATGGACGAGGTGATGCAGATTCTGGATCAAGTTCGCGACCGCATCAGCGGCGCGATCCTGACGTTCAATCGGGCTCGAAGCTCCTAGCCCGACACGACAGAAATTAGACACTGCGGCGAAATTGTCAGCCATCTTTGAGGCGTGACAGAGGGGAACCTCGGTCAAGACACTGAATTGTATTTGATTCAAGTTTGGCCTATGGATTGCACGCCTCGCAATTACGGTCGTTATTTCGGATCAGCGTTGTGGTTTTGGAGTTGGGATGTCGAGTTTAGTTGAACGCAATCTGCCGAGCGTCTGCGGTGTGGACATCACGGCGCCAGATATGCAGACGGCGCTCAGTGAAATCATGCGCCTTGCCAAGGACGCGACGCCGTCGACGGTCTTTACCCTCAATCTCGACCATGCCGTCAAGTTGCAGCACGATGCGCGATTCCGCGCGGCGTACGACTATGCCGACGTCGTGACTGCCGATGGTTGGCCGATTGCATGGATCGCGCGCAAACAAGATGCGCGCGTGCAGCGGGCGACGGGCGCAGACATCTTCCTGCCTCTTGTTACGGCCGCGGCTGTAGCTCAGGTTCCGATATATCTCTTCGGCACATCGCCTGCGGTTATGGCCCGGGTCGGTGCCGACTTGAGTCTACGCACCGACCGCCAGATTGACATTGCGGGGACGCTTTCGCCGTCGAACACGTTTGATCCGGAGGGTCCTGAGGCCGATGCGGCGATCGAGAAGATCCGCCGGTCGGGTGCGAAGCTGTGTTTCGTCGCGCTCGGCGCACCGAAACAGGAGGTGTTTGCGGCGCGCGCACGTCAGCAAGGTCTTGCGTGCTGCATGGTTTGCGTCGGTGCTGCTCTCGATTTCATCGCGGGCGAACAGGTTAGAGCACCAAAAATGATGCGGGAAAACGGGCTCGAGTGGGCGTGGAGACTTGCCACTAATCCGAAGCGTCTGGCAAAGCGGTACGCACAAAGCGGGCTGATGTTTGCCTATCTCGTCGCCACCGATGTTACGCGATCAAGGCTGCGCCGCCCTAGAAGCGCACATTAGCGCATCATCGCTTAGGAGCGGCACGGCGCGCGTCAACAACAGATAACGCAACGTTATTCGGCGTCGCTGTGAGTGTGATCGAGGCTCGACGTGCGCCACCTCATGGCGATCGGCAAGGCGTAGTAACAGGCCTTGGCTGCCGGGCGCAGTGACCGATCCCAAACGCGATCACGAACCCAGCCCTTGGTCGATAACGGCAATGCCAAGTTGTGCAACTGGCGGACATTGTCCGTCCATATCATTTTATAATTAGCGGCCGGCGTCAAAAGTTCCAGCGCGTCCATCCCTTGGCGCATTGCCTCCTCGATTACGAATGCCAAGTGAACGCGACCCGGACTAAGGTGCGAAAACTCAGGGTCTGTCGACGACATGAAAGCATAGTAGCGCTTCTGATGGCGGAACCCCCACTGCCGCGCGATGCTGCGTCCTTCGCACGACAATTCAAAGCCGATTCGGGCGGCATCCATGCCCCACGACTGTCCTCGCATCAACACCTGCTCATGGGCTGCTGAGCGAAATTGGGGTGCCGTCATTCCCTTCGTTTCAAGCCAGGCGGTGCGCTGCCGAAGTGTCGCCGAAATGATCGGTAACGTCTCAGCGCCGCTCGTCGTGGCGCGATGCTGCCACGGGCCGACTTTGCTCAGCCTATTCGTCGCGTTGCGCAAGTTCTTCATAGTCTTTTTGTTGCGGCTGGATTTTAGATCAGCAAACGACGGCCAGCAGCGCGTCTCGATGGCCGGCGCACCGACGGTACTGCGACAGGTGGCGCCGTATGCTTGCAACGCGCTGAACAGCGGGCTTTCCTCCAGCACACGGTCAAGAATGACCACGTCGGCCAGGCGGCGATCACGGACGTAGCTCAGCGCCGCATCGACGAGAAATTGGGCAGCGCTTGGGTCGGCATAGATGAGGCCCGCGAACTGGCCGAACGGATCATCGAGCGCGCGCAACTCCCAGATTCCGGCTCGCTTCTGCCGCGACATAGGCCAGAGCGCGACGACGCTGCCGGCGGTCGTCGCCACCGCAACGAAAGCTTCGTAGCGATCGGGATTGGTGCGGTGGAGGACCTCGGCCAGATGACCGCACCACGCATAGGACTGGAAAAAGCAGGGTTCGGCCGTTGCAGCTTCGAGATTTTGCCACGCGGCCTTTAGCGCTGGAAATTCTGCGTGGGAGCGCAGCACCTGTAGCTCGAAGGTCATTGCCTGAGGTTTAGCGCTCATCGAACTTTCAAAGCCACAGCTACTTGCGGAATTCACGAACAGGAATATCGCGCACGCAATCGGGGGCGGCTGGATCGACAGCGAAGTCGATCTTGAATTTTTGTTCGCGGCCCTTCTGCAGCCGCAAGGCCTTGGCCGCTGCAACTGTCGCAAGCTTGCTCCAGTATTGCGGGCCGGTGGTCGTCTGTGAAAGGTTGTTCACGCCCAAAGTTCGGCGCAATATTCCGTTGGCGAAATTGACGGCGAAGTTGCGGCGGACCGCTGGCGTCACGTGTTCCGTCGTGAATGATACGTTGACGCAATCGCCATTCTGAATGCGATGCGGCGCATAGAGCTGCCAATTCAGCATATCACCCGGTTTGATCGTGAAGGTCGTCGCCGCTTGGTCCCACGCCGGATCGTAGGGCAGCGAAATCTCATGGGCTTCGTTGAGAACAATTTTTTCTAGGTTGGGTTGCGGCAGGTAGGGTTCTTGGTTGGGATAGACGTAGACCGTCTTTTCGCCGCGCACCTGCCACAGTGTTTGGCCGGCCAGATCGCAATGATAAAACACGGGAATATTCGGCGACGAAATGAGAATCGAGATTTTCTTTTTCAGGACTCGGAGACCAGGCACATTTTCTTGCAATTCAGCGTAGATTTTTTCGAGAAAATCGCCGTAGGCCGGGGCGACCTTCTCAGGATTGAGAAGCATAATCCAAATATGTCCGGTCGCGACTGCGTCGAGTACTTCTTGGCCTTTTAGATCGCGAATTTCGCCTTCACGGCGGCTCGAGCGATCCTTGGCACCTCGCTTCATCGTATTGACGTAATAGTTCTCGCGCGGCGTTTTTTCTATCAGCTCGGCAAGTGCCGCATTATCGAACAGCGGCGATAAATGCGCCGTGTGCTTGACCAGGAGCGGCTCTTTGCCGAAACCCTTGGTAAGACGGGGCTCCCACTCGGATATAATACGACCGTCCACTCTAGCCTCGCCCAAAATCGCTGTAATACGTGATCGGTTGATCTACCATGCATTTGCGATTAGCAAAACATCCGACTTAAGGCCTGGTAAAGAACGGAAACGCGAATGCTGTCTATGCGGGGCCGCTTGACGCTCGAGTTTGTCCGCGTACCAAAACGATCCGATCAGGCTTTTTGACCCGCAAGTTGGCGTGGCGCAGCACTTGCAGTTTAATCACTTTATACGGCCGGTCTCACTCTCAAATTAGCGGGGGTGATCCGACGAGAGGAAGCAGGGACTTGGATCACGAGCATTCGCAGCGTTTGAGGGGCCAGCGTCCGCAGCTTCATGCGTCCGCGTTTGACTCACAGGATTGGCGGCGCGCCGATCGCGAACTCGCGCGTTTACTGAAGGCGGATGCCGCATGATCGGTCGGCATGTCGGCTACTACTTCGCATCCAAGTTATTCGCAGCGGTTCTTAATTTGCTGTCGATGGCGATGTTCGTTCGCATCGCGGGCAGCGAGATTTACGGCGGTTACATTGTGGCGATGGCTTGGGCCGCAATCGTCTACAGCGTCTCGCTGCAATGGCTGCGCTTTGCCTTTTTTGCATCTTACCGCGAAGACGTCGGGCCTGAGCAAATCGCGACCTACCTGCGTATCTTGCTCATCGGCTTGTCAGCGTTCGCGGTCGCGATGGTTTTTGCAGTGTGGTTTGGCGTCGTGTCTGTCGCCACTGCGCTCGCCGTCTATGTGATCGTGAGCGGCTTGGCTGTTTACGATACGATGCACGAGACGGCGCGCATCCGCTTGCAAGCTAGAACGGTTGCTGTCGGGGTCGTCACAAGGGCGATACTCATTCTCGTTCTCGGGTTGGCTGCCGTATATTTCGAGCGTTCAGCGGCGTCCCTCTCGATCTCGTTTGGGTTGGCACATTGGGGCGGCGCATTGGCGCTTGCCGTTTCGGGAACAGCAATCAACAGGTCGGGATGGTCAGCAAGTGCTGCCAAACAATTTTGGAATTCCGGGCGCCCGCTCATCCCGGCTTTTGCGATCGACTCGTTTGGTCTCCAGTTCGACCGTCTGATGCTCGCACGTTACGCGGGGCTCAGCGACGTTGGACCTTACGGTGCGGTATCAGACTTCATTCGCCAGATTATGATTGTCGGATCAGAAGCTATTTCCGGCGCTTACATGGCGCTGGCGCGGGCCGATGCTGTCGGCGGGCGGGAGGAAGACTCACGCCTCATTCTTGGGCAAGCGTTTCGCGCCTTCACAATGCTGACCACGTTTGCGTTCGCTTTCGTGCTGCATTTCGGGAAGCCGCTTCTTTCTTTGATGTTCGGCGCCGATATCTATGGCGCGGTTCAACCGTTTCTCATTATAATTCTCGCCACCAATACGATGATGGTGTTTAGGGCCTATTATTTCTCGCAGCTGCTGTTCATGGACGACGGAGCCAGATCGCTTCTTGTTTCCAATGCGGCGCACGCCGTTGTCGCCGGTGTGCTCAGCGTCGCTTTTATTCCTCAATACGGCGCGCCAGCCGCCGCGTTTGCGTTGATGATGGGGCATGCCGTGGCGCTTGCTTATTACGCTTGGATTTGGCGCGGCAAATATGTAACTCGCTTGCCCTACGGCGATGCAACTGCGATTGCGGTGAGTGCCGCCGCCGTCTTCGGCATCATGGAATTGATGAGTGAGTTCGCCGGGAGAAACGCTTTTGTCGGCCTACTTGAGATGGTGGTGTTCGGCGCCGTCGCGCTCGCCGTTGCTTGGAAGTTCAGAATTTTGTCGGTGAACGAGTTGGCGGCGCCGGTTCGCAGTTGGTGGGCGGGACGACGCGAGAGGTCTGCACTATGATATTTCCGGCGAAATCGCTCATGTCCGGAAAATCGGTCATGTTTCTGATAAATCGTGACGAGGGCGGCGGGGTCGAATACCTTGGGCGCGTGCTTAGCGCTGATTTGGAAAGCCGCGGGGCTGTCTGTTCGACGGGCTACATTTACAGCTCGAACAGTTATAACGCGATCTCAAAAATGAACTGCATTTTGCGCAAAGCCATCTCGATCGCATCAAACGCTCCTGATATTCTAATCACGTTTCAGCCAACCGCGTCGGCCATTGCATCCGTTGCCGGGCGGCTCGGCGGGTGCCGCGTCCGTATAGTTCATCAATCAAACAGTCCGGCGAAGTCACACGCCGTTGTGCGCGAAATTGACAGGGTTTTGGGTTCGTCCGGAGGGTACACCGTCACGATTGCAAATTCGCGCGCCACTTTCGCTGAGTTCGCGGAGTACCCAAGTTCCTACCGCTCAAAAATAAAACTGATCGAGCATGGCATTCCGCCACCTCAGCACGTCCTCAGTCCAGACGAGGTCCGAGCCAAGTTTGGCTTACCCGATTATGGTCCGTTGTTGTTGATGGCCGCACGCCTGGATTTGCAAAAGGGGCACGCGATTGTCGTATCTGCACTTGCCCAATTGCCGTCTACCGTGCGTCTCGTCATGGCAGGGTCTGGGCCAGAACGCGACAATCTCATTTCGCTGGCGAAGAGGATTGGCGTTGCCGACCGTCTACATTTTTTGGGGCACGTCGGTCGGCAGGATTTGACGGACCTTTACCGCGCGTCCTCCCTCATGGTGTTCCCATCGTCTTGGGAAACGTTTGGGTTGGCCGCCGTTGAGGCGGCGATGGCAGGCTTGCCTGTCCTATCGTCCGACATTCCAGCCTTGCACGAGGTCTTGACCTGCGACGGCCGCACGACGGCGCGGTTTGTCAAAAGCCGGCAGGCTTCAGACTGGGCTATCGCCATTCGGGCCGCGCTCACAGATCCGGATTTACGACCGCAGAGCGAAGACTTTGCAGCGCTGATTCAAAATCAGTACAGCGAAGAGCGGATGATGGCGGCTTACGTCCAACTCTATTCGGAGTTGTTAAGTTGACCGGCTCATTGGACGGCGCATCTCACGGGCGGGAGCGTGACGGCATCTTTCCGGTCGTGCTCGTCATCGCCGCGGCCCTGTTCAATACGTTATTGGCGTTCGTTAATGCCAACGTTACGCCCCTTGGCGGCGGCGCCGTCGTCGCGTGTGAAGTGGCAATCGTTGCCGCAGCGCACGTCCGTATCCTCCGGCATTTCGAAGCGCGCATGCTTCCGTGGTATTTTTTGGCGATTGCGTTCGCGGCGTTCGCGCTCTTGCGGATCAATGTCACTGGAACGGTCGATGCCAAATTTTTCCGCGACATCTTCCTCATCATTACGTTCGTGCTTTTCGGAATGACGAGTACCGAGCGGCGGGCCATCCACATCATGGCTTTGATGCAGGTTTTCGTCGTAGCCGGAATCCTGCTCGAGGCGATTTGCCTGCCGTGCTACGGCGACCTGCTCGGAGTCAAAGAATTCTACAAGAATACGCGCGGCATCGACGAGCTGGAGTTTACAAACGCGAAGTCTGACCTTTACGTCAGCGCGACGAGGCCTGATGACAGGTTCCTGCCGTTTTTTGATCTCCACCGGCTGTCTTCGGTCTTTCTCGAGCCGGTTTCGCTCGGCAACTTCATGGTGCTGACGGTTGCATTCGCGGCGGCTTTCTGGCGGCGTTTTGGATCGGCTCTCAAGCTTCTCTTTGTTGCGTCGGCGCTCCTCACGCTGTTTGCGTCGGACGGCAGACTTGCGACGCTGGCCTCCCTCTGCATTCTCGCGCTGTCGTTCTGGCAACGTCTGGTGCCGAAGCATGCGGCGCTGCTTTTTCTGCCGGCGGGGGCGATCGCTGCAATTTTACTGACCCATTTGGCCGGGTTCACGGCCGGGACGGACGATCTGGCAGGGCGCACGGCGGTTACTGTGGATATTTTGACGTCGATGGCGCCGCTCGAGTATTTGGGGCTGTCGGATCGCTATCTTGCGGAGGCGGTCGATGCGGGGATAGCTTATCTGATCACAACGCAGTCGTTCTTCGGTTTGGCTCTGCTATGGGGTTTTCTTGCGCTCAGCGCGCGCGAGGAGACCTTTGAGAAAAAAATCTACAAAAATGCGATCATGCTCTACCTGGCGCTGACCATGCTCGTCAGCAATTCATTCCTGAGTATAAAAACCGCAGCCCCCCTCTGGTTCGTTTTTGGAACGTTATTGAGTGCTGCGCCCTATAGCCAGCGTAGCGGAGATCGCGGCGAGCAAATCAAGGGTCGCTTGCCCGTCGCATTCCGCCGATGAGGTATCCATGGCCAATCAAAATGAAACTGATTTTACCAGCCGCGTAGAGGTCAGCAGTGCAAACGCCAACTCTGCAAATTCAGCTAAATTAAACAAGCGTGATTTCGTGCGCGGGTGCGCGTTCGGCGGGGCAGCGGCATTCGCCGGAATCTCACCTTTACAAGCTACTGCGGCCACGGCGAAGGGCGCATCGCTCATGCGCGGCGTCTCGCTCGCTGGAGCCGAGTTCGGATCAAAATTCCCGGGTCTACGTGGCCGCGATTATATCTATCCAGGCGAGGCTGATTTCGAGTTCTGCGCCAGCCAAGGTTTCAACGTCGTGCGGCTGCCATTCAAATGGGAACGGTTACAGCCGAGCCTCGACGCGCCGTTTGACACTGAGGAATGGAAGCAAATCGAGACGGCCATCGAGCTCGGAAAAAAATTCGGCCAGGCCGTTATCCTCGATGTTCATAACTACGCACGCCGGCGCGTCGCGTCCGATGATTTTGCGGTCGAGCATGTGATCGGATCGGATGAAGTGCCGACTTCGACGTTCACAGCGTTGTGGGCGGAGTTGGCGCGCCGCACGATGAATCGCGATCACGTACTGTTCGGCATCATGAACGAGCCCTACGACATCGATGCCTCGGTGTGGCTTGAAATCGTCAATGTGACGCTCGCTGCCATTCGCGAAACGGGGGCGCGGCACGTCGCGCTGGTGCCTGGAGTTGCCTATACGGGCGCGCATTCGTGGATGTCCTCTGGCAATACGGCGCTCGTGGGCATTAAAGATCCAGCGTCGAATTTCGTGATCGAAGTGCATCAATATCTCGACCGGGATTCGTCGGGGCAGTCGGGCTCGGCGGTATCAGCGGAGATTGGGCGCGAGCGTTTGCAAGCGTTTCAGACGTGGGCGAGGACGCATAAATTCAAGGCATTTCTCGGCGAGTTCGGGACCGGGAGTTCGCCGGAAAGTCTCGCGGCGCTCGCAGGGCTGATCGATGAGGTCGAGCGCAACCCAGATGTATGGACGGGTTGGGCTGGATGGGCTGCCGGCCCGTGGTGGCCAGATGACGACGTGTTGCGCTTGTCCGCGTCGAAGGCTGGCGTGATCCCCGCGCAGACAAAGTTGCTGTCGCGGTTCGCGCGGATGGCCGCGCAGTAGGGCAACGCTTGCGCTGATGAGAATTTGGGGGGTTGGCTCGCGCATCTGCTTCGGGCTATAAGCCGGTCGCGTCGGCGCTGCGCAATATCGCTGTCTCGCACCTATGCCGGCTTAGCACAGTGGTAGTGCACCTGATTTGTAATCAGGGGGTCGGGGGTTCAAATCCCTCAGCCGGCACCATTCTTCCCGCAGTCATTCGGGCTATCTGGTTTTGCTCCACAACCGCGCCCACAGCGCTCCGCCGATCCTCGACCACGCCGGCGCGCTTCTCAAGCGTTACGATGTGCTGTTCTGCGACGTGTGGGGTGTCGTGCACAATGGGCTCATCGCGTTCGATGGCGCTTGCGCTGCGCTGAGCCGGTTCCGGCGCGAGGGCGGCACCGTCATTCTCGTCTCCAACGCGCCAGTGCCGAAGCAACGTGTCGCCGACATGCTCGCCAGCCGGCATGTGCCGCGCGATGCCTGGGATGACATTGTCTCATCCGGCGACATCGCACTCACTCATGTCACTGAGCGCGGCTTCGATCGTCTCTATTGCATCGGTCCGCAGGATCGCGATCAAGCGCTGTTTCGCGCCTTGAATGCGAAATCGGTACCGCTTGAGGAGGCGCAGGCGATTATCTGCACGGGGCTTAACGACGACCGCCGCGAAACACCTGAAGACTACCGGCCGCTGCTTGCGGCTGCACGCGCGCTCGATCTGCCGTTCGTGTGCGCCAATCCCGATCTCGTCGTCGATGTCGGCGGGACGCTGCTCTACTGCGCGGGATCGATCGCTGACATCTACGCGCACATGGGCGGTGCGGTATATTGGGCCGGCAAGCCCCATCTGAGCGCCTATGAGACGGCGCATCGAAAAGCCGAAGCGCTCCGAAACAGCAATGTGCCGCGCGAGCGCACACTGGTCATCGGCGATGCAATACGCACCGATCTCAAGGGTGCTGAGACTTACGGCTGCGATGCACTGTTCGTTGCCTCAGGCATCCACCGCCACGAGGCGATGGATGGCGATCAATTGTCGGCGGAGAAGATCGCAGCGCTGTTTCCACCGGGCACGCCGACTGCGCTTGGCGCAATGATCGAATTGAACTGGTAGAACTAGTTCGGCGGCGGCGAACTCGACGCGGACGTTGGCGGGGGCTCGCTCTTTGGGCGTTTGGGGTTGGGCCCATCCGAGAAACTATTGAAGACGATATCGGGCGAAGACGTATTGTGCTGCGACGGCGACAGGCGGCCCATCCAGATATCGGTGGCATTGGCGCGGTCGAATTTCATGATGTTGTCTTCGCGCCAGCCTTTCGCCGTTTTTTCGCGCACGGCGATACGCGCCATATCGTTGTTGAATTCGGTCACGTACATCGAGCGCAGCATGGCGAAGGGGCCGCCATCGACCGGCGCACTCAGCGAAACGTCGAGGGCGAGGCGGTTGCTATCGACCTTGGCGAGTTTCAACGTTGCTTTGCCGCCTTTTTCAAAATCCAACGTGAACGTGCGGGCCTTTGGATCGAACACGACTTCCTTGATTTTGACGATGGGGCGGCCGTCGATCTCGATTGGTCCGACGAGGAAGGAGGAGCCGTAGCCTGTGTTGCGCATGTTCGGCGGGGTCATCGGACGCGGACGCCAGTAGCCGTCTTGCGGGTAGAGCACGAGGACTTCTTCGGCGCCATCGGTGCGCAGCACCCAGACCTGAAGCAGATGAATGCCCTTCTCGACGCGATCGCCAATACGCACCGTCGCCGTCGAGGGTCGCCAGAATGCCGGGAAGGCGTAGCCGACGACCCACAGTTCGGTTTCCTCGTACAAGGTCACTTTGCGAGGTTGGCCGGGCGCGGCATAGGACGGATCGGCGCTCATATCGCAGGCGGTCCAGTCGGCTTCGAAGTTGTCGCGCATGCCAGCTGACAGGTAGACCGGGTGGGCAGCCTCGATGCGGAACGAGCGGACGTCTTTATTGGCGAACGATATCGCAACGTTGTCTTTCTCGGCGCAAAGCACCTGCTCACTCTCGTTTTTGACGTCAACGGCGAGACCATCGAGCGAGGCAGAGCGCGCGGCTGTCGATAGGCTTAGAAAAAGGGCGATCGAAAGCGATAATACGGTTCGCATAGACGTCTCCAACTCGAGGCTCGAAAAAGCCAGTTCCAGTTTACGCATCGGGCGCCAATACGGCATAGACGTCGCCCGAATTTGCGGCGTGCGGCAAATGCTCCAGATGATGGGTCATCTCCGACCCCGTGATGCCGTCGCCGAAGGTCAGGCGCTGGCTCTCGCCCAAGGCAATATTAAACCGGTAGCACCCGCGTTCCGACAAGGTTGCGATACATCGGCGCGCAACATCGCGGGCAATGGTCGTGAACTCGAACGACAATGCGGGTATCGGTTGAGTCAGGCCGCGGAGGACTTCATCCTCAAAGCCCTCAACATCGATTTTGATGAAGGACGGCGGACCGAACGCGGCGATGAGCCGGTCGATGGTGAGCGCGGGAACTGAGATCTGTTGATCCCACTCTTGACCTTCCCAGCCGGCTGCACCTGCGGCCTCGACCATGAACGCGTTGGAGAGGGTCGACACGGTCGGATTTTTCGAGTTGGCGAACAGAGCCACCGTGCCCGATTGTGCCGCAACCGCAGCGGGGACGATCATCACAGCTGGGTCACGGCCGTGGATCAAGCGCAAAACTCGGTGCAGCAACGGCTGAGGTTCGACTGAAACCACACGCGCGCCTAGCCTCCGAAACGACGATGTGCGATCGCCGACATGAGCGCCGATATCGTAGACGAGATCGCCGGGGCGGATGAACCTCCCATAGAGTTCATCCATCGCGGCTGCCGGCGCGTTGGGTCCATGGTAAAGTCGTAGTGAGCGAAACACTCCCTCAAGGCTGGTGGAGACCATATCAAACAGTCCCCGCCGCGCTGAGTGCGGCAAGCTCAGGCGGCGGCATATAATCCTCGGGGATAGCTGCGAGGCCATGGCGCTGCATAAATTGGCCGAGCGTTGCATTGCTTGTCAGTACCGCGAACGGAATGGCCAACAGGTAGCCCGCCGTCAGTGGCAGGCTCCAGAGCAACACCGTCGGCTGGATGACGGCCAGACTTCCGCACACGAGGATGCCGAACACGAGTTGCGGCCACAGCGCTGAAAATGCATCAGCCCACGTTACGCCGCGCGTGTCGCGACGTTGACCGTTCCACACAATCGATTTGCCAAACAACAAGCCAATCATGAAAAGCGTCGTCCGGATCGTCGTCACGGCGCCTTGAAGAAAAGAGAATACGAGTTCGACTATGGAGCTCACGGCAAAGCGGAGCGGACCGCCAAAGCGGCGGACTTCTCCCGGCGTCAAGGCGGCGTCGATAAGACCCGCTATTTTTGGACTGAGGTACATCGTGAGAAAAACAGCGTAAAGCCATTGCGCGGACTGCACGGGAAAGTCGTTTTGCCGGCTTGCATCGTAGGCCGCGACGGGCAGAGCTGCGATCATAAATGTCCAGGCAGGGATGCCAATGAACATCAGCACGGCCCACAGCAACTGGAACCGACTGACGGGCTCGAGGCCCGGCGTTCCCAGCAGCTTCAAATACTGCATGTTTCCCTGACACCAGCGGATGTCGCGAGCGATAAACGCCAGCGCGTCAGGCGGATTTTCTTCATAGGATTGATCTTCGAGCGGCATAACGCGGACCTCGAAGCCGGCCCGGCGCATGAGCGCGGCTTCGACCTGATCGTGGGATAGAACATGGCCACCGAGCGGCGGCGTGCCGGGGAGCATGGGGATTGTGCACTGTTGGGCGAACGGTTTGACGCGCACCAGCGCGTTGTGCCCCCAGTAAGGACCGCAGTCTCCGACCCACCAGGCTTGGCCCATTGTGTACGCGCGCATCCCGTGGCGCATTCCGAATTGGAAGATACGCGCGAAGGGCGACGACGAGGGCATGCCGACCACGAGGCTTTGGAGAATGCCGATTTGCGGATGGGCTTGCATGATGCGAACGAGACGGCGGATCGCGCCACCCGTCATCAGGCTATCGGCATCCAGTGGCAGCATCAATTCGAAATCACTGCCCCAGCGCGCGCAGAAATCGTGAATGTTGCCGCATTTGTAGCCGATGTTTTCCGGCCGGTGACGATACGTGATGCGCTCGGGTCCGGTCGTGCTCGTGCGCCAGTCCGAGACGAGTGCTTCCTCCGCGGCGACGATTGCTGGATTGTCGCTATCGCTGAGGATGAAGTAGTTGAAGGCTTCGCCCTCGCCCGTTGCATCGAGGCTCGACTTCATGACTTTCAGTCTGAGCAGCGCACGCGCTGGATCTTCATTGCGCAATGTCAGGAGAACGGCTGTGCGGACGGTCAACTTTTCGGGTCGCTCCGCCGCTGCCAGAAAAGGCGCGACGTCGACCAGCCGCCGATTGCCCACTGAGCGCTGCCACAGACCGATCAGTGCATTCCAGAAGCCCATAACGGGCCAGGGCGTGCCCAGCGCAAAACAGCCCCATAATGCAAGGTCGAGCCAGGTCCATCCGCCCGTCGCAACGATCGAGGCGAACCAGGTCAACAGCGCTGCCCACGTCACCAAGTTCAGGGTCAAAACAAGCAGGCGCCGCGCGTTAAGGGTGGCGTTTGCCTGAAGGCCAGCCGGTGTCGTAAGGCTTGGAGACAATTGTCTCGTCAATCGGTCGGACAATATTTCAGTTTGCTCGCTCATCGCGGTGGTCACGTTAGCTCATGCAGCCAAAGTCAGATACCGCGACCGAGTCGCTAGGCCTACGACGGCGCCGCAGCGCGGGGCAAATCGTCGTTGCGCGCGCGCTTTGGTACGTGCGTCCAGGCATTGCCGAGTTACGCAGCGAGCGTTTAGGACCGCCCAGGCCCGGCGAGGCGCGCGTCGCGACCCTGTTCAGCGCCATCAGTCGCGGCACGGAGCGGCTCGTCTCCAATGGCGAAATTCCTTCCAGCGAATGGGCGCGCATGCGCGCACCCCTGCAAGCTGGCACGTTCCCCTATCCCGTCAAATACGGCTATTGCGCGACCGGCCTCGTTACGGCCGGATCCGAGCAGCTCATCGGCAAACAGGTATTTTGTCTGCATCCGCATCAGGACCATTTTCAGGTTGCCGAGGCGATGCTGACCGTTATTCCCGAGACTGTTCCGGCCAAGCGTGCCACGCTTGCGGCCAACATGGAGACGGCGCTGAACGCCCATTGGGATGCGGGAACCGCACCGGGTGATCGCGTGCTTGTCATTGGCGCCGGGACAGTCGGCCTGCTCACCGCTTATCTGGCCCAGCGCATCGCCGGTGTCGATGTCGCAATCAGCGACGTCGATCCCAATCGCGCCCAATACGCGGCCGCCCTCGGTTTACGATTTTTCGAGCCTCATCAAGCGCCAAAGGAAAATCGCATCGTCTTTCACACCTCGGCGACGGGGGATGGACTGCAGACAGCAATAGACTCGGCCGCGTTTGAGGGTCGCGTTGTCGAGCTCAGTTGGTATGGGGCGCGCGCGGCGACTGTTCATCTCGGCGGCGCGTTTCACAGCCGCCGGTTGCAGATCGTGTCGTCGCAAGTTGGGCATGTCGCGTCTCGTCAGCGAGCGACTGTCACGCATCGAGAGAGACTAGTGCGCGCGCTGGCGCTGCTGGATGATGCGCGGCTCGACGCATTGACCGAGGACGAGATCGCGTTCGAAGATGTGCCAACAAATCTAGCGCGTATTATGTCGGGGCCAAGCGGCGCGCCGACGATACGCTACAGCCATCCATAGGAGCCGCCGCCAGATGTATTCCGTCGAAGTCCGCGACCGCATCATGATTGCACATTCTTTGCCAGATCCATTTTTTGGACCGGCGCGCAATATGCACGGTGCCACATTCGTCGTCGATGTTGCGTTTTATCGGGAGCGCTTGAACAGGTATAACGTCGTCATCGACATTGGTGCAGCGCTCACGGTTTTGCACACCACGCTCGCGCCGCTGGCCTACCAAAATCTCGACGAGCTGCCACAGTTCAAAGGTAAACTGACGACGACCGAATTTTTATGCAGTTATATTTTTGAGAAACTCGTTGCCGCGGCGCTGTCTGGGGCGTTGGGTGAGGATAGCAACTCGTTGGCAAAAATTCGCGTGACGCTGTCTGAAACCGATTTGGCACGAGCTAGTTTTGAGGGTCCGTTGCGTGCCTGAAGCGATTTTTGCAGTGCCCGGTGATTTGCGCAGCCCGACCGGCGGCTATGCCTATGACCGCCGGATTATGGAGCTGCTGCCGGACTTCGGCGTCGGCGTGAGCCACCTTCCGTTGCCGGCCTCTTTCCCAAATCCGACGGAGGACGATCTTGGCGAGACCTTGCGCCTTATCAGTGAGCGGCAGCAGCCCTCTGTGCTCGTCATCGACGGGTTGGCATTCGGCGCATTTCCCCCATCGCTGCTCGAGCGTCTGGATGGCCGGGTCATAGCGCTCGTGCATCATCCGCTCTATCTCGAGACGGGATTGCCGCACGCGCGCAAAGTCGAATTGCGCAGCAGCGAACGATTGGCGCTCGACCGGGCCGACCATGTCATCGTGACGAGCCGCGCAACAAAGCGCATCCTCGCTGAACAACTTGGACTTGCAATCGACAAGATGACGGTGGCCGAACCGGGTACCGATCCCGCGGGGCGGGCGACCGGCACCGGTGTACCGTTGCAAATTTTAGCTGTCGGCGCTGTGATGCCGCGAAAAGGCTACGACGTATTGGTGCGCGGTCTCGCGAAGGTCGCGGATCTCGACTGGCGCATGACGATAGCTGGAGCGCTCGACCGCCACCCGGCTAGCGTCGAGGATCTTCGCGCGCTCATTCAAGAGCTTGATCTCGAGGATCGCGTCAATCTGGCGGGCAAAGTCGTGCCGGCGACCCTCAATCGCTTTTATGAAAGCGCCGATCTGTTCGTTTCAGCCTCGCTATTTGAGGGTTACGGGATGGTGCTCGCCGAAGCGATGG
>JANOCZ010000143.1:0-6501 GCA_031412455.1 Hyphomicrobium sp.
CGCCGGCGCGGCAGCCAAGCCCGCAGCGGCGGCTCCCATGGCCGCACCGGCTGCCGCAAAGATCGCAGAACCTGCAAAGGCGGATCACCACTTGACCGCCAATGGCCACGGGGCGGTCCTGAATCTTGTGCATGCCGAGGATGCCGGACTGCGGTGCGTTGAGGATGGGTGTCGACATCATCGAACCGTAAACGCCGCCGTTCGAAATCGTGAACGTGCCGCCTTGCATGTCGTCGATCGACAACTTCCCATCGCGCGCGCGTCGCCCAAATACGGTAATCTTCTGCTCGATCTCAGCGAGACTGAGCCGATCGGCATCACGCACGACGGGCACCACCAGACCCTTTTCGGTGCCGACCGCGACGCCGATGTGATAATAATTTTTGTAGATGATCTCATCGCCGTCGATCTCAGCATTGACTGAGGGAATGTCGCGCAACGCCTGAATGCAGGCTTTGACGAACAACCCCATGAAGCCAAGTTTGACGCCGTGACGCTTCTCGAACGCGTCTTTATATTGCGCACGCAAGGCCATGACGGCGCTCATATCGACGTCGTTGAACGTCGTCAGCATCGCCGCCGTATTTTGCGCATCCTTGAGCCGCCGCGCGATCGTCTGCCGCAGGCGGGTCATCTTCACGCGCTCTTCGCGCTGGCTTTCATGTCCCATCGCCGGCACGCGAACGTCTCTGATGGCAATCGCGCCTGGCTCGGCGCTGCTCGGCTTCGCAGCGCTCGTCTGCTTCGCGGTTGACGGCTGCAACTGGGTCACATTTGGCGGCAAAGCTTCGGCGGGTTCCTCTGGCGAAGCTGACGGGCCCGCCCCGCTTTTCGATGGCGCGCCGATGTCGCTCTTGAGCACTTGGCCGCGACGCCCACTGCCGGCGATGTCGGACGCCTCGAGACTCGACTCAGCGAGCGCCTTGCGCGCAGCCGGGCTCGGCGGCATCTGCGAGCGCGGTGCGTGTGCGGGCTCGTCGTCTACGGACGTCTGCGCCGGATTGGAAACCAGAACCGTTTTTTCTGCCTGAGCCGATGATTTGCCCGGCTCAGCAGGCATCTTTTGCGGCTGCACCTTTGGAGCATCTGGCGCAGCTGCTTTTGGCGCAGCTTTCGGCGCTGCCACAGCAGTCGCACCGTCATTCAAAGCGCCTAGCAACGTGCCGACGGCAACCGTCGTGCCCTGCGCAACAAAAATCTCTCCCATGATGCCAGATGAAGGAGCCGGAACTTCGACAGTCACCTTGTCGGTTTCGAGTTCGACGAGCGGCTCGTCGCCCTTGACCGCGTCGCCGGCCTTCTTGAACCATTTGCCGACGGTCGCTTCGGTGACGCTTTCGCCAAGTGTCGGCACGCGAATTTCAATGCTCATACCGGCCCTCGTTCAATCTCTCGATGTCTCAACTTCCGAGCGCGTCGGCGACGAGCGCGGCCTGTTCCTTGGTATGCTGCGACAGCAGTCCGGTCGCGGTCGAAGCCGATGCGGCGCGTCCAGCATAACGCGCCCGGCGATGATTGTATCCGAGGTGATTGAGCACCCACTCGATATTGTCGTCCATGAACGACCACGCACCCATGTTTTTGGGCTCTTCCTGGCACCAGACGATTTCGGCATCTTTGAAGCGCCCGAGTTCGTGGATGAGCGCCCTCGCTGGGAATGGATAGAGTTGTTCAACGCGCAGCAAATAGACGTCGTCGCGGCCCGCTTTGTCACGCGCATCCAGCAAATCGTAATAGACCTTGCCCGAACTCAGCACGACGCGGCGGATCTCGTTGTCGGGCCGCAGTTTGATGTCGGATGTCCCCTGCTGCGCATCGTCCCACAGCAGCCGATGGAACGCCGTGCCCGGCCCCATCTCATCGAGAGTGGACACAACGCGTTTGTGCCGCAACAGAGACTTGGGCGTCATCAAGATGAGCGGCTTGCGGAATTTGCGATGCAGTTGACGGCGCAGGATATGGAAATAGTTCGCCGGCGTCGTGCAGTTCGCAACCTGCCAGTTGTCTTCAGCAGACAGTTGCAGAAAGCGCTCGAGCCGCGCGGAGGAATGCTCGGGCCCCTGGCCCTCATAGCCATGCGGCAGCAGACACACGAGGCCCGACATGCGCAACCACTTGCGCTCACCCGACGAGAGGAATTGATCGAAGATCACCTGTGCGCCATTGGCAAAATCGCCGAACTGCGCTTCCCACAATGTCAGCGCATTGGGTTCAGCGAGCGAATAGCCATACTCAAATCCGAGCACCGCCTCTTCCGACAGCATCGAGTTGACGATCTCAAAGCGCGCCTGGTTGGGAGCGAGATGCTTCAGCGGCGCAAAACGGCGCTCGTTGTCCTGGTCGAGCAACACGGCGTGACGTTGCGAAAACGTGCCCCGCTCAGAATCCTGTCCCGAAAAACGAACCGGAAAGCCTTCCATCAGCAGCGTTGCGAATGCCAAGTGCTCGCCGAACGACCAGTCGATGCCACGCCCGCTCTCGACCATCTCCCGGCGCTTTTCGAGAAGTTTACCGATCGTCTTGTGAATATTGAGATCCTTGGGAACAACCGTCAGCCGCCGCCCGACGTCCTTCAACGTCTCCGCCGCGACTCCGGTATTTCCGCGCCAGTCATCGCTGTCGGGCCGGCCCATGCCCGACCAGCGTCCATCGAGCCAATCAGCTTTGTTGGGCTTGTAGGAATCGGAGAACGCAAACTCACCGTCGAGTGTTCGGCGAACTGTCGCCTTCATCTCATCGACCTCGGCGGTCGTCATCACGCCTTCATTGACGAGCGTTTCGGAATACTTCTCGACCACGCCAGGATGCTGCTTGATCGCTTTGTACATCGTCGGCTGCGTGAACAGCGGCTCGTCCGCCTCGTTGTGGCCAAAACGGCGATAACAGAACATATCGATGACGACAGGCTTCTGAAACCGCTGCCGAAATTCAGTGGCAATCTTGGCCACGTGTACGACCGCTTCGGGATAATCCCCGTTGACGTGAAAAATTGGCGCTTCGATCATCAAGGCAACGTCGGAACAATAGGGCGATGATCGCGAGTGATGCGGGCTCGTCGTGAACCCAATCTGATTGTTGATAATAAAATGGATCGACCCGCCGGTGCGATGCCCGCGCAGCCCCGAAAGTCCGAAACACTCAGCCACCACGCCCTGCCCCGCGAACGCCGCATCGCCGTGGATGAGGAGCGGCAGTACCGGCGTCCGCTCGCCGGGCGAACACCCATGCTGATCCTGCTTGGCTCGAACTTTACCCAAGACCACTGGATCAACAATTTCGAGATGCGAGGGATTTGCGGTCAGCGACAGATGCACATTGTTGCCATCGAACGTCCGGTCGGACGAAGCGCCGAGATGATACTTGACGTCGCCCGATCCCTCGACGTCGTCGGGCTTGAACGAGCCGCCCTTAAATTCCTTGAAGATGGCGCGCAGCGGCTTTGCCATCACGTTGGCGAGAATATTGAGCCGCCCGCGATGCGCCATCCCGAGCACAATTTCGCGCACGCCCAGATGCCCGCCGCGCTTGATGATTTGTTCGAGCGCCGGAACGATCGCTTCACTGCCGTCGAGCCCGAACCGCTTCGTGCCCGTATATTTGAGATCGCAGAATTTCTCGAACGTCTCCGTTTCGATCAACTTGCGCAGGATCGCCTTGCGACCCTCGTTAGTGAATCGAATGTCCTTCTCGACCCCCTCGATCCGCTCTTGAATCCAGCCCTTCTGCGTAGGATCCGTGATGTGCGTAAATTGCACACCGATCTGCCGGCAGTAGGTCCGCCGGAGAATGGCTAAGATCTGCCGCATCGTTGCGGTATCGAGACCCAACACCCGGTCGATGAAAATCGGCCGGTCGAGATCAGCCTCGGTAAAGCCGTACGTTTCGGGCAGCAGCTCGCGATGCACCTTTCGGTCTGACAACCCGAGCGGGTCTAGATCAGCAGCAAGGTGGCCCATCACGCGGTAAGCCCGAATAAGCATCAAGGCCCGGATCGAATCCTGCGTCGCGCGCAACGATGCGGCCGGCGACATCTCAAAGCCGTTCGACTGCGCGTGGCCTTCCAACCGAGTGCGGATCTTGCGCTCGGCTTCGCCATAGTCGCCGGTCAACGCGCCGATGAGATCGCGGTCGCTCGCGCTATCGTTGACGAGCATCGATAGCGGCGCTGCCCACGACGCGCCGACAACGCCATTCGCGCCGCTGACGGGCGGCTCCTTGATGCTTTCGAAAAACCGCCGCCACTCGTCGCTGACGGCGCCTGGATTGCGCTCGTACTCAGCTTGCATTTCTTCGACGTAGGGCGCGTTCGCCGCATTGAGGAACGAGGTCCTCAGAAACGCTTCGTTGAGCGCTTGACGTGTCATCCGTGATTACCTTTCAAAGCTCCGGCACTTTCGTCCAGCAGACTGAGATGGGTTCATGCTGTGTCAGTGTTACGCAAATCAGATCACAGCGGTGTCGATCATATCATCTGTCGGGCAATCAATCCTGGATCGGGCTAAGCCGTGAACATCAAAACACGCAGCAAACTAACCGCGCAGCAAATCGAGCAAAGTTTTCCCAAGGCCCGCGGGGCTGGATGAAATAGCGATGCCAGCTGACGTCATGGCCGCGAGCTTGTCGTCCGCGCCACCCTTACCGCCCGAAATAATCGCACCCGCATGACCCATGCGCCGGCCCGGCGGTGCCGTGACCCCGGCAATGAAACCAGCCATCGGCTTCTTCCGGCCCTTGGCTGCTTCGCGCCGTAAAAACTCTGCGGCTTCTTCCTCGGCCGAACCGCCGATTTCGCCGATCATGATGATTGATTTGGTCTCGTCATCCGACAAAAACAGGTCGAGCACGTCGATGAATTCGGTGCCCTTGACCGGGTCGCCGCCAATCCCGACCGCCGTTGTCTGCCCAAGGCCCACGTCGGTCGTCTGCTTGACGGCCTCGTAGGTCAGCGTGCCCGAGCGCGATACGATCCCGACCGAACCGTGCTTGAAAATGTTGCCGGGCATGATGCCGATTTTGCATTGGCCGGGCGTGAGTATCCCTGGGCAATTGGGGCCAACGAGCCGCGACTTCGATCCGTCGAGGGCCCGCTTGACCTTAACCATGTCCATGACCGGGATGCCCTCGGTGATGCAGACGATCAGCTGTACCTCCGCATCGATGGCCTCGAGGATCGCGTCAGCCGCGAACGGCGGGGGCACGTAGATCGCTGTCGCGTTGGCGCCGGTCCGGGCGACCGCGTCTGCGACGGAATCATACAGCGGTACGTCAGCGAGTTCAGCGTCAGGATGCTTGGTGCCGCCTTTGCCGGGCGTCACGCCGCCGACAATCGCCGTGCCGTAGGCTTTCGCCTGTTTGGTGTGGAAAGTCCCCTGACTTCCGGTGATGCCTTGACAGATCACCTTGGTCTTCCGGTCGATGAGAATAGCCATTGCCGCCCTGACGTGTCAGCGATGGAGTGAGCGCTTTGAGCCTTTCAGCGCCACGCACAGCTCCTCGATATTGATATAGGGGTTTACCACCGCCTTTTGCAGTGCAGCAAGGGCAACGAAGGTGGGGGATCCGAACTATTTGAACGGGTTCACAACTTTGACGGACCCGTAGCTCTGACCGTCGCTGAGATCCTCGGAATAAAGCTTGCTGGCGCCCAGCGCCTCGGCCGCCGCGATGATGGCACCGTCCCAGTACGAGATCTGATAGCGGCTGCTGTAAACAATGCCGAGTTTGACCATAGACACATCCAGAGTGATCAGTTCCGCGCGGGTCAACTGATCAACCCACCGCGCGGCCGTCGACGGGCTCAACGGACGCTTCAACTTCTTTATAGCCGTGACGTAGAATTCCTGAAGCACCTGCGTTGAGATGCCAAAGCCGCCTTGGCGAAGGATCTTGCGGGCAATCTGCCGTTTGTGCGCGGCCCCGCGGGTCGTATCCACGGCATAGACGACGATGTTGGTATCGAGAAAAATATCAGCGGACATACAGATCGTCACGCGTCCAAGTCCGCTCGCCGATCTCCGCACCCTCTTTGTCAGTCATGTCGAACAAAGCGTCCCAGGCTGCATCAGCAGTAGTGCCCCGCTTGGCAATCGCGCCCAGAGCGTCGCGCACGAGGGCGTTCACCGTCGTTTTGTTCGATGCTGCATAGCGGCGCACGGCGGCGAGGGTCTCATCGTCTATGGCGAGAGTAATATTCTTCATCCACACAGGATATGTGTAACTGTGTAAACAGTCAAGATTCGCGCCAGGCCAATGAACGGCGTTTTTTGGTCACGATGGGAATAAGTTAGCCGCTGAACCGTAATCATGGGTCACGGCCGCAACGCTCCCCAAAAGCCGAAACTGCCGTGACGGACACCCCGGCTACTTCCCCGCTAGTAGCCGGGGTGCTCCATATTGCGGCGCTGCCGACAATCTTCGCTCCCTCAGTCTATCTCCCCGCGATGTCGGCTATGGCAGCGCTATCGCCTCCCACAGATCATTCCAATCTGGATTGTTCTTCTC
>JANOCZ010000144.1:0-7143 GCA_031412455.1 Hyphomicrobium sp.
ATGGACTTGCTGGCGTTCACGGCAGCAAGCGTCGTCGCCCGCGCCATGCGCTTCTACCTCGTCGCCGGACTTTTGTATTTCTACGGCGAACCGATCCGCGACTTCATTGAAAAGCGCCTGACGCTCGTCACGACGGCGTTCGTCGTCTTGCTTGTCGGCGGGTTCGTCGCGGTCCGTTATATATTCTGAGTAGTTGCCATCGTTTTAGAAAGCGGCGTTTCGGAGAGTATTATGGCGTTCGACAATGCAGCGGTGAAAGACTCGTCGTACAACTGGGGTAGCGCTGCCCTGTTCATCGCCTCAGCCGCGATTCTCACCGCGCTCGGCTTCGAATATATCGGCGGCTATCAACCGTGCATGCTGTGCTTGTGGGAACGCTACGCCTACTACGCTGCAATCCCACTGCTCTTTCTCGCCGTCACCTTGTCGGCGGGCGGCAACAAAAGCTGGGCAGCGGCGCTGTTTTTTGTCGTCTCACTGGCATTTCTCGCCAACGCCGGTCTTGGCACCTATCACGCCGGCGCCGAGTATAAATTCTGGCCCGGCCCCGCAACGTGCGGCGGCGACGCTCAGATCTCGACATCGGCTGGCACGCTTCTGAAGGATCTCGAGAACACCAAGATCGTCCGCTGCGACGAGCCTTCATTGCTGTTTCTGGGAGTGTCGTTCGCTGGCTGGAACGTCCTCGCGTCGCTACTGCTGATGCTGCTTTCCCTCAAGGCCGCCTTTGCCGCCTCGGATGCACGCTACAAACTCTGACACATCAAACGCTTGCGCACTTGTCCACAATTCTCCCCGTCGGAGATAAGACTGATTTTGTGGCTTAAGCGTTATAGTCAAGCGAATATCTCCAATGCGCCTAGATCGCGCCTTGGCGTTGCCTGAATGTGACGGCTATTCTCTATTCGTTCGCGGAACACAGTCGCTGACCTGAGCTTCAGGAACGCGGTCGGCGAGCACCGGAGAATAGGGAGAGTTCGAGTGGCGTTGAGTTTGCGTAGTCTAAGCGTTCGTATCGCGTCCAATGTCTCGCGCCTGCGTACCGGCGGTGTTCCCGAAGTCGGTTTTAGTAAGCCCAGTTTTTGTAAGCCCAGTTTTTGTAAGCGTAGCGTTGTTGTTGCGTCCCAGTTGCGTCAGTTGCGTCATGTAGCGTCAGCGTACGGTCAGCCGCCTCCCAAAGAGATGCTGACTGCAGCGTTCCAAAAAACTAGGCGAGCCGCCCGGACAACAAGGTCCACGCGTATGTCTTGGCAGCTCGCCCGCACTCTCTGGCCCGTTCAGAAACGCGTCAGGATCGATGGCGTAAATAGATTTGGTGTGAGTGAGAGCAAAATGGCGTCCCGTAAGTTGAGTGCCGAAAATCCAACTGAGCCTGGTTCGTGGTTTGCGTTGAGTGATGTTGTGTCAGCCGTGTTGCGTGATGTGCGTATAGCCCAAGCGATGGAAGTAGAGCGTCCAGTTCGAACGAAGTTGAACTGAACTAGGTGCCGAAATGAGCGTTGCGTTTGGTGTGTTTAAGTTTCGGCGTGTTGAGTGCGTGCGTGTCATCTCTGTTGCGTCTGTAGCGTCAAAGCGTTGAACACAAAATTCAGGAGGGCGTGCGGCCCTTCGGCGAGTTGGCAGACATATGGAACGTGAGAGAGTTAGCCCTCAATCGCAGACATCGCATTGCAAGGTCTCGCGTAGTGATGTCACGGCGTTCTGTGTGTCTGTCGGCCTTTTAAACGAGTAGCCGAGTCGAGTTTGTCGAGTCGCGTTGCTATGCGTTTGTTCCGTAGCGTCTGTCACGTTCCCCACAGGAGCTCGCCCATGACCTTCCAGATCCCCAATCACCTCAATCCGATCCAATGGCATCAGGCGCAGGCGGTCAGCCGCCAGTCGTGCTCGCGCGTGTTTCGTGACGGCGGCACGCCGGCGGAGGCGCTTGCATCGTTTGGCTTGGCGGACATTCCTGATGCGAGTTGGGACAAAGCCGTCGAATTGATTGCCGCCGAGCTGTGCGCCCACCCGATGTCGAAAGCAGCTTGAGTCGAAAGGCTTGCGGCGTCGACTAAGGCTCGAGTTCGGTATCCCAGTACAGATAGTCGACCCAGCTCTGGTGCAAATAATTGGGCGGAAATAACCGCCCATTACGATGTAGTTCGAACACTGTCGGCTTGATCGGCTCCTGCGCCGGAAACATTCCGGCGTCCCTGGGCATGTGCCCGCCCTTTTTGAGATTACACGGCGCGCACGCTGTCACCACGTTATCCCATCGCGTCAGCCCGCCCTTAGACCGCGGGATGAGATGGTCGAATGTGAGGTCGCTTCTGTCACCACAATATTGGCAGCTGAACCGGTCGCGCAGGACCACGTTGAACCGCGTGAACGCTGGATAAAGCGCCGGGCGAACGTACGTCTTGAGCGATACCACGCTCGGCAGTCGCAACTCGAAACTGGGGCTGCGCACGAACCGGTCATATTCTGAAACGATATTCACGCGGTCGAGAAACACGGCCTTGACGGTGTCCTGCCAGCTCCACAGCGACAGCGGATAGTAGCTGAGCGGCCGGAAGTCGGCGTTCAGAACCAGGGCCGGACAGTTCTCCGGTATGTTCACGTGAGCATTCACTGTCGAACTCGCCTCGCGGTTTTGCCGTGAATCGCGTCGAATTTTTTCTGCCTACAGGCGGGATACTAGCTGCGCATGTCGGTTCTGTGAAGCAGCCCCCCAAGACCACCCAAGCCCGCCCAGAACTGCCAGAAATCATGGTCCTTTCTATCCTACTTCAACGCCGTCCGGCCGCGTTTAGACGCCAACGCTATCACCTTTGTACGTGGCACAGCATAATCGGCCCACAATAAGCGAGCCGCAACCCCTCGCCACGGTCGCCATCGTTCAGAAATCGCCGCAAGTTCAAGGGCCGTCGGTCGCGACTTCAGGTCGAACAATCGCTGCGCTGCAAGCTGCAGCGCGAGGTCGCCAGCTGCAAACGCATCGGCGCGCCGCAGCGCAAACAGCAGATAAATGTCGGCGGTCCACGGCCCGATGCCATGCAACGACGTGAGCCGTTCGATGACCACCGCATCGGGCGCCGTACGAAGCGCGGCAATATCGAACCCATCATCCCTGATCGCCGAAGCCATCGCCTTCAAGGTGCGGATTTTCCCGCCCGACAACCCAAGTTGAGCGAGCTCAGCGTCTGTGATGGCGAGCACCGTCGCCGCGTCGAACGGCAAGATGCGAGCTGCGACCCGGCCCCATATCGCCGCCGCGCTCGCCGCCGACAGTTGTTGCCCCGTCACGATCCGCGCCAAGCCCGCAAAATCCGCCGTGAAGTCGCGCAGCGGCGGCAAGCCCGTTTGCTCGAAAATTGCCCGCATGACATGGCATCGCTCGCTCAATTCGCGCGCAGCCGCCTCCAGCTGACTCGTGTCCGCGAGTGTGACGTATCGCGACCGTACCAAAATAAGTTTCTCCGCGTTGCTACTTTAAACAAACGCTCAAGCGGCGTAAATTAACAGCAGTATAGCGGGTAGGTAGGCCATGAAAAATTCAATGCGTGCAGCGCTTGGCGCATATCTTGTGATGATGGTCGCGCCAAGCGCGGGTGCGGCGACGCGGCTCAATGATTGGGCGACGGTCAAAAACGAACGCCACGGCTTTGCAATCGCCTACCCAGTCGACGTCTTCGAGCAAAAATCCGCACCCACGACGGACCAGGGCCGCGTGCTCGAATCTAAGGACGGCAAGGCCAAACTTCTCGTTGGCGCGTTCGAAAACGCCGACAATCAGTCGCTCGAAGCCTACCGCCAATTTCTGCTGACCGAGCAATACGCCGGCACCGACATTGATTATGCTCCGATTAAACAACGTTGGTTCGTCTTGTCGGGCACCCGCAAGGACGGCCAGATTTTCTATCAGCGCGTCAGCTTCACCTGCGGCGGCAAGCTTATTAATAGCTGGGCCATGCTTTATCCTACATCGGAACGTAAACTTTATGATCGCGTGCTGACGGCGATCTCGCGAACCTACACCCCAGGCGCCGGCAAAACGGGTGCGTGCGATTGAACATGATAGTCACTCGATTTGCGCCGTCGCCGAACGGCTTGCTCCATGCTGGCCACGCGCTCTCGGCGATCATTGCACATGATACCGCCCGCAAGCCCGGTGGCCGCTTCCTGGTGCGCATCGAGGACATCGATACCGACCGCGCCAAGGGCGAGTACGTTGATGCGATATTCGAGGATCTGGCTTGGCTCGGCCTGACCTGGGAACAGCCGGTGCTCATCCAATCGCAGCACTTCGAGGACTATCTCTCAGCCGCCGGTAAGTTGATCCAGCAGGGTCTCCTCTATCCGTGTTTCTCAACGCGCGCAGAAATTGCTGCCGCGGCCGACCCAGCCCAGCTCGATCCCGACGGCGCGCCGATTTATCAGGGCATTTGGAAAAACGCGACGGCCGAAGCCATTGCCGAGAGGATGGCTCAAGGCGAAAACCCGGCGCTCCGCATCGACATGGCAGCCGCCATGCACATGCTCGCAACCAAGCTCGGCGAGACGCCCCTGACTTTCACCGAGTTCGATCAGGAGGGCAATGCGCAGGTGTTCCGCGCGCATCCCGAACGCTGGGGCGACGCCGTCATTGTCCGCAAAGACGTGCCAGCGAGTTACCACTTGGCCGTCGTCGTCGACGATGCCCGCCAGGGCGTGACGCACGTGACCCGTGGGGAGGATATCCGGCCCTCGACCGGGCTGCATCGGCTTTTGCAAGTGCTGCTCGACCTGCCCGAGCCGGTCTATACCCACCACCGGCTGATCCGCTGGTCGGATGGGCGTAAACTGTCGAAAACTGAAGGCGACCTTGGCCTGCGGGCTCTGCGCGAGGAGGGGGCCTGCGCCGCCGACGTCCGCCGCGTTATTGGCTTGGCCGAAGCCTAAGTCTTGTGACACTATCGCTGCTTGAAGCGGTGGGTGTCGCGGGGACGTCATGGCGGTGCGCCTAAACAAGCCGGCACGGCACCGGTCTCATCAAAAAAAAATCCCTCGACAAAAAAAACTGCGCCGCGTTCAGGGTGACAATGCGAAGCTGCGGCCCATCGAAACGGCGCTTCGCTTCCGCTCCCAACAGCAGAAAGCGCAACAGCGCGCCGAACAGCAAAAGTGCCTTCGTGTGTTAGTTGAATCAAAGCCAACGCCGCTGCCGCCATCATCGACGTCGGTCCCGCCGCGTAACATCGCCCTTGCGGGTGCTCAAGAAAGCGCCCCTCCGCCGCTTCCCGGCGCGGTGAGTGCCCTCGATCCGTCCGGGTCAGTTGTCCGCGCGATAGCGATCGTGACGCCCCCGCCACTCCGGCCGCCGCCGCCCGCCGTAACCGCGCCGTCGTTCGATCTTGTGTTCACCTCTCAGATCCCGCTTTGCTCGACCGGCAAAGCAATCAAACTACGGCGCAGTGAATCTCTGTTCGTGCCGCTAGCCGTTTGCGTGATCGCGATGTGCCTCATCTATCTCTATCCATCCCGCCCGACGCTGATTCACCGGCGCATCGCGGCAACCGACCTCGTCGAAACACGCGCGCAGTCCCTCCCCGACGACACGTCGCCCGGATCAGCAACGGCCGGCCCTGTCTTGCAGTCATTGCCGCCGGCTTCGGATCTAGGCGTCGTTGCGATGCTTGCCGAACCGCAATTCACCAATGCCCGCAGCGATATCGACGGCACGCCGTTATCGACGCGCGATGTCGGCGAAACTCGATTGTCGCCACGGCTGCGCAGTTGCACCTTCGAGCGCGTCGCAGCGCCTATGGGTCCGCCGGCGCCACCACCTTCGGGCGAAGCGTTTGGGTACGCCCTCGCCGAAGCCGCCGAGCGCCAAACCGGCGAGTTCGTCGTCTACGCTGATGACTATCGCGGCATTTCATATCCAGGCGGCGATGTCCGGTCGTTCTATGGCGTCTGCACCGACGTCGTGATCCGCGCCTATCGCGCGCTCGGTATTGATCTGCAACGCTTGGTCCACGAGGCTCGCGTCGGCTCAGGCGATACCTCGATCGATCACCGCCGTACGGAAATTCTCCGCCGCTTCTTTTCCAAACACGGCACGGTGTTGGAGACCGCCGAATATGCCGACGCCTATCGCCCCGGCGATATCGTGACCTACGACCGCCCGCAAAATCGCGGCACCCAGGCGCATATCGCGATCGTGGCCAATGCCACCGGGCCTTCAGGCCGGCCGATGATCGTCCACAATCGCGGTTGGGGACCGCAGCTCGAGGATGCGCTGTTCGTCGATGAGATCACCGGCCACTATCGCTTTGCCAACGAGCCGCCTCGATTAGCAATGGACCGCGTCGCGACCCTGCAATCGGCAGCGTTCCGTAAATTGACGCCGTCACTCGTCCGGCGCGCGAACATCAATCGCGCGTTTGCCCGGCCATTGCTGAAGAAGCCGGCAACAACCGCCATTGCCCCCTGAATTACCAATTCACTTATTTGATAAACGCGCCTCTTCGCACCCTTCGGCTGGAAATGCGGGCGGTTGCCGATACCGCCTATTGCATCCCAACGTGGTGCACTAGGCCATTTCAAGGAAACGATAAAACACTGTTTCAATTTTATTAGACAAGATATATCAGCCAATTCACAGCTTAGCCCTTGTGAGACGCCGCAAATCGGCGCAATTATATAGGGCTAGATAAAAGGAATTGGAGCCGAATTGACTTTCGCGAGGGGAATAGTCCCGCAATTCAGAGACTTCTTGCCGTCGTTCCGGGCAACCGCGAGGCGCGGGCTTAGTCGTGCCGTGACGGGCTCGATCAGTGGAGTCGCGCGCCGTGCCGGGGCAAGGGCACCTCTCGCACCGCGCCGTCCGCTGACGCCGGCTGAGCAGTGGGCCAAACTTGCGTCAATTCTGAATACCGCGAGCGTCAGCACCGCCACGGCGTCGTCGTGCCAAGCAGCGGCGCTGCAGCAGCTCGACCTTGCACAATACGCTTTGTCCAAGGCGCTTGATGAGTTGGCGAGCGTGATGATGCTCCCGGCGCGCAAGGGCGCAAGCGCGACGCTGTACGCGTTGACCCCGAGCTTGGAAGCTGAATCCAACACCAAATTCGCCTGGGCCGCCTCACCCTCGATCGCAGCCTGAGGCTCCATCGCGGCCTAGCC
>JANOCZ010000145.1:0-2524 GCA_031412455.1 Hyphomicrobium sp.
AAAATAGAGCGCCGCATCGAAGCGCGAAGCCAACTCCGGCTCGAACTCGGCCAGTCGCGTCGAATGCAGCAGCTGATGACCCTCGGTCATCCGTTGGAACCGCGTCAGCTCCGAGCGATCGCGCACGGCTGCAACGACCAGCGTGCCGTTCTCGACCAATCCCAGATCCGCCGCGCGCCAAAACGCCAACCCGCGCCGCCCCATATCGCGAACACTCACCGGCGCGCCTTCCGCCTCGCACTCGGGCGCGATCATCGCCGCCGCCCATCGGCTTGAACTGGCCGCAAACGCCTCACTGCTCGCCTCGACTAAGCGCACGGCGTGCCCAGCTTGCGCCAAACGCAACGCCTGCCAAAGTCCCGTGACCCCCGCCCCCGCGACCGTGATCTGCCGCTTTACCAAAACCTAATCCTCATCGCGAGCTACAGCCACGTCTCAAACCTCAATCACCGAGCGCCACACCGTCGCGCCGCGGATCAGCACCACCCTCCAACACGTCGCCGCGCCTCATGATCGTATGCATTCCCGACGTCATCATGTCCGGCTTCAGCACGTGGCCAAGCCCCGACAATTTTTCGATCGGGAACGACGCATCGTTGTCACTTTCGACAAGCAGCGGCCCGCCTTCGCTACCAAAATTCGGCAACGCCGCCGCCGCCTGCGGATCCAATCCCCAATCGAGCATCGCCACCAGCGTTTTGACAACGAACAAAATGATCCGGCTGCCACCCGGCGATCCCGTTACCCCTTGCAAACGCCCGTCGCTATCAAAGATCAACGTCGGTGCCATCGAGCTTCGCGGCCGCTTACCGCCTTCGACAGCGTTCGCCATCCGCGCACCGGTCGCATCCGTCGGCACGAATGAAAAATCGGTCAACTGGTTGTTGAGCAAAAACCCAGCCGCCCACAAATGCGATCCAAACGCGCTCTCAATCGTCGTCGTCATCGCGACTGCGTTTCCCTGATCATCAATGATCGACAGATGGCTCGTCCCCGCCAGTTCGCGCGTTGCATCGATGCCAAAACTGCGCTTCGCCAATCCAGGCGGCAATCCGGCCTCCGGTTTTGCCATTGCGCGCAGCGGATCGATCGCTCGACGACGCGCCGCTAGATAGTCTGAATCGAGCAACCCGCCCGGCACCGCCACGAAATCCGGATCGCCGATATAGCGATTGCGATCGGCAAAACTGAGTTTCTCCGCTTCGCTGATCGCGTGGATCGCCTCCGCGCTCATCCGCGACGCCGCGCCCTGCACACCGCTCAAAGGCTCGATCAATTTTAACGTCTGCGCCACCGTCAGCGCCCCCGACGACGGCGGACCCATTCCGCAAATCTTATGCGCGCGATAATCGCTGCACACTGCGGGCCGCTCTTGAGCCTGATACCTGGATAGATCGGCGAGCGTCAGATCACCTTTCGCGATCGGCGCCGCCGCAACCGCCGCCACAATCGCCTCCGCGATCGGCCCCTCGTGCAACGCTTGCGCGCCAACCGCCGCGGTGGCCTTCAGCGTCGCCGCGTATTCGGCATTTCGCAGGATCGTGCCTTCGGGCTTCACGCGCCCGTCCTCACCATAGAAATAAGCGCGCGCGCCGGGCGCAAATCTCTCGGCTGCCTCGAGACTGAGCAACTTGAACAACCGCCCCTGCAGCGCAAATCCATTTTCCGCCAACGCAATTGCCGGCGCAAACAAATCAGCCCACGGCAATCGCCCGTGTGCCCGGTGCGCAAGTTCCAACGCTCGCATTGCGCCCGGCACGCCGACGCTCAATCCCGAACGGACCGCGTCGTCGAACGGCAGCGGTTGGCCATCGCGCACAAATCGGTCGGCCGCGGCCGAAGCCGGCGCGGTCTCGCGACCGTCGTAGGTTTTGACGGCCTTCCCTGCCGCATCCCACACGACGATGAACGCCCCGCCTCCAAGCCCCGACGACTGCGGCTCGACCAAACCGAGCACGAGCTGCGTCGCAATAGCTGCATCGATCGCCGAACCGCCGCGCCGCAAAATCTCCCGCCCCGCCTCGGCAGCCAGCGGATGCGCGGCGACGACCATGTGCCGCTTCGCGACCGTCAGCGTCTTGGCAGTTATCCCCGTCGCCGCCTCCGGCAGGGGTCGCGTCTCCTGCGCTAAAGCGCCACCGTACGCGCACAGCAATAGGCAAAAAGCAAGCAATCGGCCGATCATGACGTCTCCGTTTCTGGTCCAGAGCCAGTATACGGGCGCCCCGAAACACGGGGAAAAGTTTTTGCGATTTATTTTTCGCAGCCGGTAATCTCGCAGCCGCCGCTAAGCGGGCAGCGCCGAACTTAACCATCGCAGCGCGTCGATCTCGATATCTCCCGCCGGTCCATCGGCGATGGCAATATCCTCGAGCAGCGCGAGCAAGTCCCTTATCTGATCCGGGCTGCAATCGCGCCGGATCAGCGGTGCCAATTTGCGAAAGCATGAACTTACGTCACGCTCATCCCGCGTTAGCCACCGGCCATACGCGAACAGTTCTTCGGCTTGATCCGATCTCGCGCC
>JANOCZ010000146.1:0-1747 GCA_031412455.1 Hyphomicrobium sp.
CGTCTACAAAGTAAACCGGCTCGATTATCAGCAGCGGCTTGGTTTCGTCTCCCGCTCGCCGCGTTGGGCGATCGCTCACAAATTCGCCGCCGAACAAGCGACAACGATTTTGCGCGCAATCGATATACAAGTCGGACGCACCGGCGCGTTGACCCCAGTCGCCAAACTGGAACCGGTGACGGTCGGCGGGGTCGTCGTCTCGAACGCCACGTTGCACAACGAGGATGAGATCGCCCGCAAGGATATCCGCGTCGGCGATACCGTCGTCGTGCAACGCGCCGGCGATGTCATTCCCCAGATCGTTCGTGTCGTCGATGAGAAGCGCCCCACATCCGCAGTCCCGTTTGTCATGCCGTCGCTCTGTCCCGCATGCGGTAGTCATGCGGTGCGCGACGCCGATGAAACGTCCGGCACAGCCGACGTCGTCCGCCGCTGTACGGGCGGCTTGATTTGCCCGGCCCAAGCCAAGGAGCGACTCAAGCATTTTGTGTCGCGTAACGCCGTCGATATTGACGGCCTCGGCTCCGAGAAAATCGAGTTTTTCTTCGACACTGCGCGCATCAAGACGCTGGCTGATATTTACACGTTGCAAAGCCGCGACGCCAAGAGCGTCGAACCGCTGTCCGATTTAAAAGGCTTTGGCGCTAAATCTCTCGACAAGCTGTTCGCGGCGATTGACGCGCGGCGCGCAATTCCATTCGAGCGTTTTTTGTTCGGGCTCGGCATCCGCCATATCGGCGAGACGACTGCAAAAGATCTGGCAAAAGCTTACGGCGATCTGCCATCGCTCCGAGCGGCTGTAGAACTCGCAGTGCAGGGTGGCCCAGACAGCGCCGCCTATCGCGACATCGACAATATCGAAGGGATCGGCGAAACCGTCGTCGATGCGTTGGTCGATTTCGTTGGTGAGCCGCATAACATCAAAGCCCTCGACGCGCTCCTTGCAGCCGACGTCAAGGTCATGCCGTACGAGCGCGTGGCAATCATCGCGTCCCCGGTCACCGCCAAAACAGTCGTCTTCACCGGAACTCTCGCTCGCATAACGCGCAGCGAAGCAAAGGCGCAGGCCGAACGCCTCGGCGCCAAGGTGGCGGGCTCAGTCTCCAAAAAAACCGATTACGTGATCGCGGGCGCCGACGCCGGTTCGAAATTGACGGCCGCAACCGAACTCGGCGTGAAAATTTTGACCGAAGACGAATGGCTGGAACTGATTGGCGCAGGCTGAAGTCAGTTGGCAGCCACAAAAGATATTGGCGCCGTAGCATCGTTGAGCCACGCCCTCGTTTCGCTATCGACGAGCGGCGACAGCGTCTCACGCACGCGCCGATGATAGCCGTTGAGCCATTCGAGTTCCGCCGGCGATAACATGCTGGCAACAATGAGCCGCCGATCGATCGGGGCTAACGTCAATGTCTCAAACGACATCATCTCGCGATCGCCGCCACCGGCCGGCGCAAACTCGTTGACGAGCACAACGTTTTCAATGCGGATGCCGTAAGCACCCTCCTTGTAAAATCCTGGTTCATTCGAAATCAGCATTCCCGGCTGCAATACCGCCGAGCCGCTGCGTGAGATGGATTGTGGCCCCTCGTGCACCGACAGGTAGCTGCCGATGCCATGCCCCGTCCCGTGATCGAAATCGAGTCCATCATCCCACAAAGGCCGCCGCGCGAACGGATCAAGATCGAGCCCGCGCGTCCCTTTAGGAAACCGCGCCGTCGCAATCGCGATATGTCCCCTGAGCACC
>JANOCZ010000147.1:0-3030 GCA_031412455.1 Hyphomicrobium sp.
CGACACCGAACGCTTTAACGAAGCGGCAAAACTTCCCAAATACAAGGTCACAGAAATTCCGCAGACCGACGGATCGGTGGCGTTTTTCGGGAAAGCCATCGTTGGTCCGATTTCCGTAGACTGGGAGGAAATTCCGACCAACTGGGTGAAGAATTCCTGGTTCCGTCACGAGCGGCAATTCATGAGCGGTCCGCTGGCGACGCTGTGCGCCACGCTGAAATTCTTTCCCGACGGCGAAGGATGCCGCGCCGAATACATTCTCTCGGCGCGGCCTCGCACCTGGTTCGGCTGGATCATGCTGGCAACGACGTTCTTTCCATCGACCAAGACACAGTTCGACAAAATGGCTGATCAGGCGCGCCAATTTGCTGGCGGGCAAACCGCTGCAGAATTCGACACGCCGCCGCCTAACTTGCTGCCGGGTTCTGCGGAACTGATGCAAACGGCACTGGTAACGATCTCGCAGAGCGCTTACGGCCACCGGCTCGGCGCACGCCTTGTTGAGTTCTTAACAACACGCCCCGAGGTCGATGTCCGCCGCATCCGTCCATTGGCTTTGGCAAAGAGGTGGGGCGTCCCAAGTTCTCACGTTATCGAGCTTTGCCTGCAAGCCGCGCATGACAAGTTGCTTGGCATCAGCTGGGATCTGTTGTGTCCGCGCTGCCAAGGCGCCAAAGCGAAAGCTGTCGCTCTTGATCAGCTGCCACTTACCGCACACTGCGCCAGCTGTAATATCGACTACGGGCGCGACTACGCCAAGAATGTTGAGATGACGTTCTATCCGAGCTGCCGGGTGCGTGCGTCTGATGATCGCGAGTTCTGCCTGTTCGGGCCAATGACAACGCCGCACATCTGGGCGCAGATTACAGTTGACGCCGGTGCGTCCATCGCGATCGATGATCCTGGATTGCCGCGCGCGCGGCTGCGTATCAGGACGTTGAAGCCCGGCCCCGACGTGATTGTCGATTGGCAAGGCGGCAGCTTTTCCGATGTAATCGCCGTTGCTGACGCAATCCGCCTGTCGCCGGCATCCCGTCCGGGGTTGCTGACGTTCACGAATACAACGGCACGCCCGGTCACATTCATTATCGACGAAGCATCGTGGTCGGCCGAGGCATTGACTGCCGATCGAGTCATTTCGAAACAAGCGTTTCGCGATCTTTTTGACGATTCCATCCTGCGGCCAGGTGATCACCTAGTGATCGATCACGTGACGATCATGTTCGTCGATCTGAAAGGTTCGAGTGCGTTGTACGAACGATCGGGCGACGTCAAAGCCTATCAGCTAGTTCGCGAATTCTTCTCGATCGCCGGAACGGCCATCCGCCAGAATGAAGGCGCGATCGTCAAAACTGTTGGTGATGCCGTCAACGCTGCATTTTCAAATCCAAGAGACGCCTTCCTGTGCGCGGCGGCCATTCAACGGGCCTTCGCTGACTACAACAGCGCGTCGGGCAAGCCACCGATCATCTGCAAGATCGGCCTTCATATGGGCAAAACGATTGCGGTCACCCTCAATCACCGATTGGACTACTACGGGACGGCGGTCAATTTCGCGGCGCGATTATCCGATCTGAGCAGCGGAGGCGATATCGTTTTGTCATCGGCGTTGGCGGACGATCCAAGTGTCGGACGCCTGCTTCAGGCCGTGCCGACAACCCGCGACCGGGCAAGCGTCAAGGGATTTGAGCTGCCGGTTGAGTTTGTTCGCGTCACCTCGCCGGCCGATTTGCCAGCCGTCGCGCTGCGCGCCACTGTTGCCGCTTAAGGCTTGTTTATCGGCGGTTCTGCAACCCACGATGCCTTTGTCTGTTTGTCGCCAGTCGAGCAGACCTAAAATCGCTTGTTTTAAATCGTCATCGTCGAAGGGCCGTCTTATCTGCCTCGGCCGGGCCTGCCAGGCGCTGGGCATAAGAGCGAGATGTAGCTGCTGGTCACGCTGAAGGACGGGCGGTCGTACGTGATCTCGGGGCCGATTAAAAGGCGTGTCGCTGTTGTTGCAGGCGGGGTTAGGAGGGCTCGATTGCTACCTATGTGCGGGAATCGCGAACGGGGAGCAGTCGACGAACATTACTGTTTATTTTTGCGTAGCAGTCCGCTGGGCTTGTATGTGTCACTTTTCTCCGATGCGCAACGTCTCGACCATTTCTAACCTGCAAACTTAGAGCCGCGCTCGCATTACGAATTTTGTGAGACAATTCTCCTCAGTTCCGACTCCCATAGACGTAGAGCTGCTCGTTTCTCCGCAGCAAACTCGTGTTGATTGTAAACGGCATCGGTCACACTGCGTGCACCATCGACGTGATTTAAAATGCGCGCGCGAGTGTCTTTAGGTACTCCAAGCCGCGCCAAATTAGTGCCTACTGTGCGGCGAAGATCATGGACCGTAGCGTTTTCGATCCCAAGTTTAGACGTGAGACGGGCCATAGCCCGCGTCACGGCGTGCGGACTAATTGCCTTTTCTGTAGTCCCGCGACCGGAAAAGACGAATAGGCTATTACTTTCCGCCATCGCACAAGAAAAGACCTTCGCTGCAGCGGGCGGCAAAGGAATACGATGCATTATCCCATTCTTTGTCCTGGACCCGGGAATGATCCACACGGCTTCGTCCTCATCCTGCGACAACTCAGTTTTTCTTGCTTCGGCAATTTCACTACGGCGTTGGCCGGTAAGTAGCGCTAAGCGAAGAATACGGCTAATCTCGACGCCTATCGGACCCTCGTCTAATCCCTTCCAAAAAGCCCGGATTTCTGTACTGTTCAGAATCCTCTCTCGCGGAACTTCAAGTCCACGCTTTGGCAAGCGAAAAGTTGGTGAGGTGTCTAGGCGTCCCTCATTCACAGCCCAGTTTAAAACTGCACTGATCAGGGATTGAGAGCGGTTTGCCTGCGTCCCGCTTGCCAATCGCGCAATCTCGTCCAGGACGTGCCCCACATCCGCCCGCTTGATGTCGCCAGCGGGTTTGTTGCCGAGGCGTGCTCGGATGTGGCGATGGTACAAGCCCTCGTCATAGGCCCAAGATTTCTTCTT
>JANOCZ010000148.1:0-2493 GCA_031412455.1 Hyphomicrobium sp.
ATCGTTTTCGGTCCATTCGTTAGCGGTTGTGGTGCGCCGATCTTCTGCGCAACCATGGTTTACAAGTTGTTAAAAATGGAGCCCGAGGACCTGCATCGCTTGGCAAGACAGTTATTCTTTCGCGAGATCGGAGCGGACCCACGCCTGAGACCGGCGCACGATCACAGTGCATGACGCCGCCCGCCGCGAAGGCGGCAAAACGCAGTGCAGTACAGGGCGGCTTGCGGGCTACGCGAGCTAACGGCCCACGTCGCCGACAGGGGGCATAAAACCCTTTGCGCGATCGAGGCCTTTCGTTCCTTTGAAAAGCGCGCCATCGATTGCGGCACCGGTAAAATCGGCATCAGTAATATCGGCGCCTGAGAAATCGGCGCGGGAGAGGTTTGCACCGGAAAAATTCGCGCCCGTCAAATCGGCATTGACGAATTTGGCGTACTGCACGTTGTTGAGGCTTAGGTCGGCCTTGTGCAGGTTCGCATCGGTGAAATCGCACCCGCTCATTTCAATTCTCGGCGTGATCAAGGTCTCGCCGTCCGGATTACGCGGGCCAAAAAACGCCTCCGTCAAATCTGCGCCTTTGAAACTGATGCGATCCAGCCGTCCCGTGATATTTGCGCCAGTCATTTTGGCACCCTCAAAACTGGGGAGTTCCCGAACATCGATTTCCATAGTCGAGAAGACGTTGGGACGTAAAATGGTAGCCCGACTGAGATCAGCACCGCTAAAGTTCGTGCCCGTGATCGTCGCGCGGTCCAGGCGTGAGCCCGCGAGCTTGGTCTTGACAAGTCTCGCCCCTGACAAATCAGCACCGTAAAAGTTGACGCCCGTCAAATCTGCGGCCTTGAAGTCGAGGCCGCTGAGATCGAGCGCGCTCAAGTCTTTGCCGGCGAAGTCGAGCGGTTTGTCAGCAGATGTTTTGAACAGTGCGGCCGTCACTTCGCGGGCTGTCAAGTCGGCGGCGTGCGCCGTCATTGAGAAAGACGCTGCAGCGATCATCGTGGACGCCGCAATAGCCTTGGTCAGCGCGCCCCGCCAAAATGCAGACCGAGGTTTTAATTTTGCGGTGCCGGCGTCGTCTCGCTGTTGGCGTTGTGGATTGAGCATACGATCAACAAGCTCTTTGGCGGGTTCGTGTGTTGCCGCGACCCCGTCGTCTTCACTATTCCTCGCGGTAGACTTTCTCGCGGCGTTCGTGCCGTTCTTGGGCTTCGACGGAGAGGGTGGCGATGGGCCTTGCGTCAAGGCGCTTTAAGCCGATCGGCTCGCCGGTGTCTTCGCAGTAGCCATAGCTGCCGTCGTCGATGCGGCCGACCGCGGCGTCGATCTTGGCTATCAGTTTGCGCTGACGGTCGCGAGTGCGCAGTTCTGTGGCGCGATCGGTTTCAGACGTCGCGCGATCGGCGATGTCGGCGTGCTGCGTTGAATCCTCATGCAGGATCGTCAGCGTCTCGCGCGTCTGGCGGAGAATATCGTCTTTCCAGTCGAGCAAACGTTTGCGGAAATATGCGCGATGCATTTCGTTCATGAACGGCTCGTCGTCGGTCGGCCGGTAATCCGGCGGCAGGACGATGTCGGCAACTTTGGCGCGCGCTACCATTTTCTTTGCGATACTCTCTGTCTTTTTCGGAGCCGGACGCTCCGCGGTCGCGATCGTGCGCGCTGCTGCTGCTGCCGGGTTCAGGGACTGAACTTTCGATGCGTGAAGCGTCGATGCCTGAGCTTTCGGCGGATGCGCGGTCTTAGAGGTGTGAAGCGGCGGCTTTTTGGCCGTCGGCTTCGAGGTCTGAGATTTGTTTTTTGTAACGGGTGCCGATTTCGCCGGCGATTTGGGCGCGGCTGTTTTCACCGGCTTGCCCACAGCTTTTCCGGGCGCTGCCTTCTTGGCACTCGCCTTCGCCTGGAGTTTATTCTTGCCGGTGTTTTTACCGGAAGCCTTGCTCATCGCCCGCCTCCCATGAGGCTACGTGTGCCGTTGTAGCGCTGGCTGGGGAAGCGGAATCGCCGACCGACTCAATCGCCCCTGCAAGCCGCCCGCTATGTAGACGCGGCAGCGACTAAGTCAAGCGCGCGAACGCGGCTTCCGCTGGCCAATTGGGGAATAACGAGTTTGGTAACAAGGCGTTATTCAAGGAGAGGCGGGTCTAGAGCCTAAATCCGGCTCAAGTTAGCCGGGATTTTATTTTTTGCTGCAATCTATGATTGTTGTGCGGTCGCGGTTTAGCGCCCTTGACTGCCTAGTACCGTAGTCCGCTGTTCCGGGCTTCTCCAATCTGCTGCGAAAACGAGGACGGCACCACTTCTCACTCCGTTGCCGGTGGGCGCACCTTTACCCACGGGAGTGTGCGCGCCGGCTCTCAGAACGCCGTCCGACTCCCCGGACGGCGTTCTGTTTTCGCGTAGCTGCGGTTTCCGCAGAGACATTCTTGAGCCGCGTGGTCATGCGCCGCCTTGCCCGGTTGTCCGCGCAAATCTACGGTCGCGCACGGTCTTGGG
>JANOCZ010000149.1:0-7351 GCA_031412455.1 Hyphomicrobium sp.
AGGGGAAGAGTTGGATCGCCGGCGCAAGCGGCAACTCGCCATGCACCGCCCGCCGATCTACGATCGGGCAAGTTTAAAACTGACGCCCGCCGAAATTGCCGCTCATGAAGCCTCTGGGCGGCGCCCGCACTGGCGATTCAAGCTGCCGAACGTCGATTCGGCCCACGGCAATATTCCGCAACCGACCCTCGTCAACTGGAATGACCTGATCCGCGGTGATCAGAACGTCGATCTCGGTTCGCTCTCCGACCCCGTGTTGATCCGCGGTGATGGAACGTACCTCTACACATTCACCAGTGTGGTCGATGACATCGATTTCGGCATCACTCATATTGTGCGCGGCGAAGATCACGTCACGAATTCGGGAGTTCAGATTGCAATCTTCGAGGCGATGGGTGCTGTACCGCCGGCACTCGGCCATCATAGTCTGTTGATTGGCGCGGATGGTCAGGCTTTATCGAAACGGCTTGGCGCGCTGTCCGTGCAAAGCTTCCGCGATGCAGGCCTCGAGCCAATGGCGGTTCTGAGCCACGCCGCGCTGGTTGGCACGTCCGACGCGATTGAACCTCACGCACGCAGCGAAGAACTGGCAGCGCTCCTTGATCTTGAGAAGATATCGACGGCGCCCGGGCGTTTCGATGTCGAGGATCTGAGGGGGCTTAACGCCAAACTGATCCACAATCTCAACTTTGCCGACGTCGAGGAACGCCTTATCGCCAAAGGTATCTCAGGCGGCCAGCCTTTCTGGGATGCAGTGCGGGGAAACCTCACGGTGTTCAACGACGCTGAGACTTGGTGGCACATCGTTCACGGCGCGATAGAGCCCGTAATCGAGCTCCGCGAGCTGACCGATAAGGCGTTGGCGGTTCTACCGCCTGAGCCGTGGTCGATGGAAACGTGGAGTGAATGGACCGCGGCGGTCAAGGTCGAGACGGGCGCAAAAGGCAAAGCGCTTTTTCATCCCTTGCGAATGGCCCTTACGGGACAAGAATCAGGTCCAGACTTGAAATCCCTGTTGCCCTTGATCGGACGTGTGCGGGCAGCGGCTCGCTTGAGCGGACGAGAAGGGTGACAGCCAGAGCCTCGAACTGACCTAATAAGCTAAACTTAGGCTCAGCGTGCTTCCGTCTCCCAGCCTTGCTCAACTGGCGTTTCAGGGCGCTTCGTCGAGCCGGTCTCAATCGGTGGCGTGTCGTCGGGCACCGCGTCAGCACGCTTAGCTGGAATAGGCGACGTTTTTGCAAAACTCTGAGAAGCACCAGGAGCAACGCCGGCCTTTTTCTCCAGAGCGCCGCCTGCCGGTACGTACTCGGCCTGCTTGCACGAGCAGCCGTTCACGTACTCCTTGCGATAGCGAAAGGCGACTTTGAGCTTAGTATAAGCTTCCTGACTTTTTAAAGCCAAAGACTGATCGACCGAACCGCCGGGATTTGGATAGTAATACAACTCGGTCGGCGCGGCGCACTTTGCAGTGCACGCCTCTGCGTCTTGCGGGAAATGGCTCGGCAGTGTGGAGAAGCTGACGGGGAAGTAATAGCCGTCGCAAAGGCGCACGCACAATGTTCGGTAGGTCGCGACACCTGACGCACCGCCCTGCGGCGTCCATGTGTTTGCCCCTATATTTTCCTCGTCCTGCCATACGCCACTATCGCGGCGCCGAGCCTGATCAACGTAATTTGCGCCGCAATTGTTGCGCGCCAACTCACGGATAATGTCATCTTTATAGGAGCGCCCAGCTGAGCCCATTACATCCTGCCGCTGGGCTTCAAGTTCAGTCAGACGCCGCTTCGCCGCCTCGACTTCGCCAGCCAATTGCTTGCACTGCGGCGAATTGCGAAACGTCTTGGTGAATAGGAAATACTCGTAGCAGCCCTTGTCGAGCTGAGACGCGCCGGAATTGAAGGTCCGGTCAACATTGCGGATCTCGGCCTCGATGCGTGGCAGTTGATCGCGCGACTGGTTGCTGTTCTGTCCCTCTTGAACAAGACGCTGCTCGAGCTGAAGACAAATCGGATTCTTAGTTGCCCAGTTCGCATTCCCCTGCGGTCCGCTAGGCTGCCCAGGCGCGACTTGCGGCGCAGGCTGCGGAACAGGCGCGGGTACAGTCTGCGCCGGCGGACGGGCCATTGGCTCGCGAGGAACCGGGCGGCGCTCTTCCTCGCCGCCAAAGGGCCACCAGCTTTGCGCCAAAGCAGGCTGGCTCCCGGCAAAAATGGTCACGGCCGCCGCGCCGATGCATGAACGCAGCCAGCCGTAGCGGTTAAATCCCAATGCGCGCAGAGTTCTCAAAGTCTTATCCCGGCATCGTCTGAAAGACCGACTCTAAACGGTGTTGCGATAGGGGGTCAATGCGGAGCAAATGCGACCAAGGGTGTTTTGCAGCCTCTTGGGCCCAAGGCGGGGTCGTTGAAGGGAGCTTCTTTGTGGCTCTGAGCCGAGATATGGCATAGGTCTCAAAAACCGCGCGCAAACGCTTGACGCTGGCATACCGAGGATTGCAGTGACGCTTACGCTCTACAACACGATGACGCGCCGCAAAGAGCCGTTTCGACCGATCGATCCGTCCAATGTCCGCATGTATGTCTGCGGGCCGACGGTTTACGATTTCGCGCATATCGGCAATGCACGCCCCGTGATCGTATTCGACGTGCTTTTCCGCCTGTTGCGTCACCTCTACGGCGACAATCACGTTACCTACGCGCGCAATATCACGGACATCGATGACAAGATCAACGCGCGGGCGTTGCGCGACTTCCCCGGCCTGGCACTTAACGACGCGATTGCACGCGTGACGTCGAAAACCGCCGATCAGTTTCACGCCGATGTCAAAGCGCTTGGATGCTTGGAGCCGACGGTCGAGCCGCGCGCCACTGACAACATTCCCCAGATGATCGAAATCATCGTCGCGCTCTTGACGCGTGGTCATGCCTATGTGGCAGCGGGCGAAGTGCTGTTCGACACCACGTCGATGCCCGACTACGGCCAGTTATCCAAGCGCAATCTCGACGAGCAACAGGCTGGCGCGCGTATCGAAGTCGAAGCACACAAGAAAAATCCTGCCGACTTCGTGCTGTGGAAACTATCGAGCTCCGAAGAGCCAGGCTGGGACAGTCCATGGGGCCGCGGTCGTCCAGGTTGGCATATAGAATGCTCGGCCATGAGCGCGCGCTATCTAGGCCAAGTGTTCGACATCCACGGTGGCGGCCTGGATTTGATCTTCCCCCACCACGAAAACGAAATTGCTCAATCCCGCTGCGCTCACGGCACGACGGTTATGGCGAACGTGTGGATGCACAACGGCTTCCTGCAGGTGGAAGGCGAGAAGATGAGCAAGAGCCTCGGCAATTTCGTGACGCTCAACGAATTGCTGGAGACGAACAAGTTCGGATCAAATCAGTGGCACGGCAGCGTCGTTCGTTTGGCAATGTTGGGATCACACTACAGACAACCAATCGACTGGACTGTTGATCGTCTTCTGCAAGCTCGCACAAAAGTTTTCGAGTGGGCGAAAGGTCTGCACGACGCGCCAACGGCGCCGAAGCCACACCCCGACGTTATCGAGGCTCTTTCGGATGATCTTAACACACCGTCTGCACTTGCTACGATCTATGGCCTCGGCAAGTCGATCGCAAACATTGAAGATGTCGCGACCTTAAAAGCCTCGCTGAAATTTCTTGGTCTGTACGGCAATGAACAGTTAAGTGACGTCAACGTCGGTTTCCCGGTACGCGATTTCGATCCGTTTAAGGTTGATGAGCTTATTGCCGCCCGTTCAGCTGCCCGAAAGGCCAAAGACTTCAAGGAAAGCGACCGGATCCGCGCCGACTTGGCGGCTTTGGGCATCGCCGTCAAGGACGCGAAGAACCCTGAGACGGGAGAGATTGAGACAACTTGGGAACTTTCGCGCTGAGGCCACCGCAAAACTTTCCGTTCTCCGCCAAGAAGTGGGGTCTAAACCTCGGGCAAAATGTGGTATCGTCGCTTGAAGACTGCATACGTCAATGAGGACAATGGATTGGCGGCAACTCCCGGACTTTGGACGTTGAGCGACATGTTACCGAAAATCGTCGTCACCAACGCCGATCTCGATGTTCATGGCATGGCGCAATATTTCGAACAGATGCACCGTGACGAGTCCGTCGACGTCGTGCGCTTTCTACGGAAATTCGTGCGGGGGACACTCGTCAAGGACTTACGGCGGCTTGCCGGGCGCTGGAATGAGCTGCCCGGCCTCGACAACGAGCGGATCGCGGCCCTAACCCGCCGGGATATCAAAGAGGGGCATCGCATCGCCCTGGAGATTGGGCGGATCGGGGTTGCCTTGAGCGAAACCAAGGATCCCCGCACCGGAAAAATCACGACGAACTGGAAGGTAGAGCCGGCCCTGGTTTCGGAGCCTAATGCATGACGTCTGCCGACTTCCCGCTGCGCCCATTTTTGCCGGGCGATACGATGGCGTTGCGTGAATTGTTTGCTCAATCGATCGAAGAATTAGCGAGCGATGACTACGACGAGGATCAGCGGATAGCCTGGATATCCGCTGCTGAAGACGCCGAGGCCTTCAAAAACCGACTCGCCGATATGTTAACGCTCGTGGTGAACGTTGATGGCGAATATCTGGGCTTCGCATCGCTGAAGAACGACAACATCATCGACATGCTGTTCGTTCACCCGTATTACGCGGGCGAGAGTGTCGGAACCGCGCTGGTCGAGGCACTAGAGAAGATCGCTGCAGCGCGCGGGGCCGAGACGTTGTCGGCTGACGCGAGTGATACCGCTCAGGTTTTCTTCGAGAAACTTGGCTTTGAGGCAATCCAACGCAATTCGGTTCCGATTGATGATCAATGGTTGTCAAACACTACGATGATGAAACGCTTGAAGCCCGCTGCCGCAAGTCGCGTCGCGCCAACGAGACCTCAATGACCGCCCCTCTTTCCAAAGAGCGTCTATACCTTTTTGATACCACTCTGCGAGACGGCGCGCAGACGACCGGTGTCGATTTCTCATTGGCCGATAAACGCCGTTTGCTGCGCGTTCTCGATGAGTTAGGCCTCGATTATATAGAGGGCGGATATCCCGGCGCAAACACCACTGACAGCGAGCTGTTCTCCACTCCATCTGGTCTCAAAACCGCACGGCTGACGGCCTTTGGTATGACCAAGCGGGCCGGCCGATCGGTATCAAACGACCCGGGCTTTCAAGCCGTTTTGCAAGCACAGGCCGATAGTATCTGCCTTGTCGCCAAATCGTGGGACTATCATGTCCGCGTTGCTCTCGGCATCACGAACGACGAGAATTTGATGTCCGTAGCCCAATCGGTCGAAGCGATCGTTGGCTCACATCGCGAGGCAATGATCGACTGCGAACACTTCTTCGATGGCTACAAGAGCAACCGTGATTACGCATTGAGCGTCGCCAAGACGGCGTTCGACGCCGGCGCGCGCTGGGTCGTCCTTTGCGATACCAACGGCGGAACTCTGCCTCACGAGGTGTCCGACATCGTGACCGACGTCGCGCGACACGTGCCCGGCGCAAACCTGGGAATTCATACGCATAACGACACCGAGAACGCCGTTGCCAATACCTTGATGGCGATCCGTGCTGGATGCCGTCAGGTTCAAGGCACGCTGAACGGCTTGGGTGAGCGATGCGGGAACGCCAACATGACGTCAATCATCCCGACGTTGCTGTTAAAAAGCGAGTTCGCGAATTACTTTTCAACGGGGGTAACCCCTGAGCGCCTCCAGAGGCTCTCGCATGCGAGCCGCGTGCTTGACGAAGTCCTCAATGAGGCCCCCGACCTGCACGCGCCATATGTCGGCTCGAGTGCCTTCGCGACAAAGGCTGGAATTCACGCCTCAGCCTTGCTTAAGGAGCCTGAAACATACGAACACGTGCCGCCGGAAAGCGTTGGTAACGAGCGTCGCATTCTCGTGTCCAAACAGGGTGGAAAGTCGTCGATGCTGTCGGCTCTGGAGCGGCTGAAGATAGGTCCGTCTCACGAGCCCCATCGGATCCAGGCGTTGCTGGACGAGGTCAAAACACGCGAAGACGGCGGCTATTCGTATGAAGCTGCAGAAGCGTCCTTTGAACTCTTAGCGCGCCGCATGTTGAGCGACGTGCCGCGATACTTCTCCGTCGACAGTTTCCGCGTCATCGTCGAGCGAGCGGCGACTGGCAACGGCAAGGCCGCAACGCAATCTCAGGCAGTCGTTAGCGTCTCAATCACCGGTGAGGCGCAACCTCTGGTTTCCGTCGGCGAAGGCAACGGGCCCGTCAATGCGCTCGATACTGCGCTGCGCCGGGACCTTGGCCGTTATCAAAAACACATCGAGCACGTCGAATTGGCCGACTACAAGGTCCGCATTCTGACACAGACCGGTGCCGCAGGCACCGAAGCCGTCACTCGGGTTCTGGTCGAAAGTCACGACACTGAAACCGGCGCACGTTGGACGACAGTCGGGGTCTCGCCCAACATCATCGACGCTAGTTTCGAGGCGCTCCTCGACAGTATCAATTACAAACTTCTGATCGACGGCGCGCAAGTCGGCTGAGATCGCTTGATTGCGCCATCAACAACGGAACCCAGATCAGCACCGTCGCGTTCTCGAAGCACGGGAGAGATGGCCGCAGCAACGACATGTCTTCCGATCTTTTGGCGCTAGACCGGAAGTTTATCATGGCTACGACAATGATACCCCCGTGGGCGAAGCCCTCGCCTAAATGGAAATCTAAAACCACATACCAGTTGACCCCGACGCAAAAGGCCGCCGCCTATGCGTCTGCTCGGGCGTCAGGCCGTCGCTCGGCGCGCTTGATCGACAATCTGCGCGTCGTGCGTGAATCGAAAAAATGACCCGGGTCATTAGGGCGACCCGTCCCGAAGTTCTCTGACGGCGGCGCGAAAAATTGCAGCTAAAGGACGAGTGCTTTTGGCCCAATACAAAAAATCAAAGGCTAAGTGACGGCAAGAACGCTCAGACGTTCGACGTGAAGCGGCGATGGATAGCGACCGCAAGCAGCACCCAGATGGCACCAAAAGCCCAGCCGCCGAGAACATCGGACGGCCAGTGCACGCCAAGATAAACCCGGCTCAATCCAACGCTTATGATGACGATCAAAGCCAGCGACATCGCAAATCGCGCGAGGCGTGGATCTTGAAGCGATCGCGCCAAGAGCACCGCAAACGTAAGGTACACAATGGCCGAGTTCATGGAGTGGCCCGATGGAAAACTCGACGACGTCACTGTCACGCCGTGGGGAACGATGTCGGGCCGACCGCGGACAACGGCGAATTTTAAGGCATGGCTCAGCAGCCAGCCGCTACCAGTCGTGACGAACACAAACACTG
>JANOCZ010000150.1:0-8492 GCA_031412455.1 Hyphomicrobium sp.
GGCGCGGTCTTCGCCGCCTTTGTCGAAGTCCTCGGCATAGCTGATGAAATTCTGCAGCCGATCAAGCGCGCGATTGAAGCCTTCGCGCGGCACGTCGGTGCCTGTTTCTTTGGCGCGCGTGAGGAAGTCCGTTACGTAAGCGGTCAGCCACATGTCGGCGTTAGATGGCCCCCAGACGCCGAATGCGCCGGATGAATCCTGCATTTCGAAGACGCGCGTTACGGCGCCTTGGATGCGGTCTTTGAGCGCTTTGTCTTCGCCAATGCCGGCGCCCGCTGCGAGGGCGTTGGCGTAAACCAGCGGCATGGCGCGCGATACCGTTTGCTCGGCGCAGCCGTACGGATAGCGGTCAAGATGGGTCAAGAGGCTCGGCACGTCGAGGCGGGCTGCTGGGCCGACCGACACGTTGATGCGCGTGCGCGAGGGGATCAGATCTTGGATCAAGTCACTTGAGAGCGCGAGTTTTCCGCCGGGCTTCAGTGACGAGATCGTCGTGCGTTTGATGTCGCCGGCCGGTGGCAGAACGTCGAACGTCATCTCGCGCTTGATTGAGATATCGCTTGGTCCGGAGACGACGGCTTTCAGCGTGACGCGGCCGACATCCTTGGGTTTGAAGGCGATGCGCTCCGATTTGCGTTCGCCGGTTTTGAGATCCGTCACGCGTTCGGCGATCGCGGTCAGGCGTTCGCTCGCGCTGTCACCTTGCTTTTCGCTGAGCGCAATTTTGTAAGCTGCGGCTTCGCCTTCGATGTTGTGCACGTCGAAGCCGAGTTGAACTTCATCGCCCAGCGTCATGAAGCGTGGTGCGGCAACTGTCAGAGCTACAGCGTCGCGGACGATCAAGTCGCCGGAGGTGTGGCCGACCTTATCGGCGCTCCAGGCGACGGCCATCACGCGGACGGTGCCGTTGAAGTCGGGCAGATCAAAATCTATTTTTGCTGTGCCGTCGCTCGCGACTTTGACGATGCCTGAATAGAGCGAGACGACGGTTTCGACGGTCGGGTTGCCCTGCATCGCGGGACCGGCGCCGTCGCCGCCCGATTTCAGTTTGCCGCGGTCGGCGCGCATGCCGTCGATTAAGCGGCCGTAGAAATCGCGGATTTCGAAGCCAAGTTTCTGCTGCGCGTTGAACCAGGCTTCAGGCGCTGGAGTTTCGTATTTCGTCAGGTTGAGGATGCCCAGATCGACGGCTGCGACCACGACGCGGGCGTCTTCACCGACGGCAATGCCGTCGATCCTGACGGGCACCGTTATCCGCGTCGCCGACTTCACTTTGTCAGGCAAGGTTAGTGCGACCTTGAGTTCACGCGCGGTCTGGTCGAGGGCCAGCCACTTGATGCCGATCGCGCGGCCGGGCATGCGCTTTTGAGCTTCGTCCATCGGACGGTAGAGCATCGCCGTGACGTACGCGCCCGGGCCCCAGTCGGCGCCAACTTCGATTGGAATTTCGCCGCCGCCTTTGGCGATGTCGATTTCCTTCGTTATGTGAAGGCCGGTGCCCAACACCGAAAGCAGCGCTTTACCGCCCTGTTTCGACGCGATGCGCAGTTTCGCAGTCTCGCCCGCCTTGTAGGTTTCTTTGTCGAGCGCGACGTCGAGCTGCTCGGGGCTGTCGATTGCTTCGCCGGACGTGTACCAGCCCGACGAGAACGTAAAGCTCGATGCCGGTCCGTTTGGCTCAGTCGAGGCGACGTCGAGGCGATAGCGGCCCCAGCCGATTTTCTGCGAGAGTTTGGCTGGCGCGTCGGCGAGTGTCGCGAGAGGACCGTTGCCGATTTTGCGTTTGGTCGTGACGGCTTCATAGGTCCAATTGCCGTCGCGGCGGTACCATTGCCAATTCGTGTCGAGGCGGGTCAAAGTCCATTCAAGTTTATCGGTGGCCGTTGACTTGTTCGTCGCGTCGAGGACTGCGATCTCGAAGGCGGCGTCGGCATCCTCCGGCACCGAGCCGTCGAACAGCGGTTTGATGCCGATGCGCGGCTGTTTCAAATCGACCGGCAGTGTCAGCTTGCGCTCGATCGTGCGGCCGCCTGTCTCGCGCAGTTTGATGATCACGTCGGCTTCAAGCGGACGCGCGGTTTTGGGAATGGCGGGGAGCGTGACTGAAATCGCAGCCTTGCCCGATTGATCGGTGATCAAATTCGAGTCGAGCGCTTCGCGTACCGGGTTTACGAAATCATCCGTTTGCCCGAAGTGGTAGCCGGCAAAGCCTGCCACGTCCTTGTTGGAAAGTTTGACGATGACTTCGCCTTCAAGGCCGAGCGCGGCGGCCGGAGGGCCGTACAGATAACGGCCATCGGCGTCAATGATTGCTGGCGTTTCAGGCGCGATCGACGCCGATGCGGAGGCGAGTTTCATGTCGAGGCGTTCGGGCACGAAATCTTCGACGAGGAAAGCGCGCTCAGTGATCGCGGTCGCCTTGGGATCGGTGTGCAGCCAGACGCGCCAGGTTCCCGTCATCGCGGTTTTGGCGAGAGGAAGCGCCAAGGCGCGACCGCCGAGGCCTTGATCATTCATGATCATGCGCGTGTGCTCGACGCCGTCGGGGCGCGTGACGATCATCGTCATCGGCACGGGCGAGCCTTTGGCCTGGCGATCACGGACGAGCGCCGTTACGTTGACCTCTTCGCCAGCGCGATAAACGCCGCGTTCGGTGAACACATAGGCATCGAGTGGACCAGAGGCGTCGCGGCCTTTGACGCCGCGGTCTGACAGGTCAAACGCGTTCAGCGTCAGGTCGAGGAAGGCGTATTCGCTCTGGTCATTGGGGCTCAGCTTTTCCGCGACGAGCACGGCTGGGGCTGAGCCGCCTTCGCCTTTGGCAATCGCCGCATCGAATTTTGCATAGCCTTTGGCATCGGTCTTGGCGGTGGCGAGCACCTCGTTGTTGCGGGCGACGAGCTTCACAGTCGCGCCGTTGATGGCGTTCGTGTCGGCCAAGGAACGGACGAACGCGTGGACTCCGTCGGCGCCTGAGAATGCCGTCAGGCCAAGGTCTGAGACGATGAACCATTGTGTGGCGCGCTGGCCGTCGTCGCCTTTTGATTTTTCGCTCGGCTTGGCGACCATCACGTAGGTGCCAGGCTCGAGTTTACCGGTCGCGTCGGTCACGGGGACGGCGGTGGTAGATTCCTCGTTGAGCTTGCCTGCAATATCCATCGCGCCGGAGAAAACTTTGACGCCCGACTTGTCACGGATGTTGTCGATCTCGTAGGTCGATAGCTGGCGCTGAAAGTCGCCCGACTGAAGGGTCGCGGCGAGGCTGCGGTCGCCGATGCGATAGATTTCAACGTCGATTTTTTGGGTGTTGGTCGTGACGACTGGAATGCCCTGCTGGCCGCGCGTCGGCAGAACGTAAGCTTTACCGGTGAAGCGCACGAGTGGCGAACGGTCCGGCACATAGATCGCGAGGTCGGCATTTTTGTTCAGCGTCTCACCGACTTGCGACGGCAAACCGGCGCGAATTTGAATCTGGTAGCGCTCGCCGTGCTTCAGGCCTTCGACGCACAACTGTTTGCCGTCCTGGGCAAGCGATTGCGGATCGCGGCTATCGACGGCGACGAATTTGGAAACGTCGTTTTGGGTTCGGGAGAGATCTTCGGAGAACTGCAGGCAGACGCGCGGGGGCGACGCGTCGTTGTCGACTTTGTAGTCCATCATGCGGAAGCCGTGCTCGGCGCGCAATTTATCGTAGGCCTCATGAGCCGCTTGATTGTCGGACGTTTCAAAGCTCAGTTTCAGCGCGTCGATCGCCGGGCGCCAATATGAGCGGCGTTCAAGGGATTGACCGAGAACGAACAGGGCGTTCGATTTTGCGCGGGCATCTTTCGCAAGCTGGTAGCCGCGATAGGCAGCGCCTGAGGCGTGAACAGGAAGATCGTAGCGTTCGGCTTTTTCAGGGTCGGGTTTGATTGCGAGCAAGGCCTGTGCGAGCCGGGTCCAGGCGGCTGCGTCCTGATCATCGGTGGCGACGACGTTGGCCAGAAAGCGCGATGCGGCCCGGGCATCCGCGGCGAAAACTTTCTCGGCTTCGATTTTAAGATCAGCTGGCTTCTTGCCGTCGGCTTTCCAACTCGATTTCAAAAATGTTTCGTAGCGTTTGGCGTCGGCTTCGACGCCTTGATAGGAAAATCCCTTATCAAGCGCGGAGATGGGGCCGGATGCAATCACGGCCAGCGAGCAGGTGAGGGCGAGGCGCGCAAAAAATTGCATGGCTAGTCATCCTGTAAAATCGGACCCCGCAAATGCCGCGGACGTTCGGGAGCAAGTATCGGGCACACAAACGGTGAGCGGAAGCCCATCAGGGCGGAACGGCAGAAGCGCGGCGGCAATTAAGGAAATGTCTCCTGGTGCGGAGATTTGCGTCTTTTTTTCCGACGCAGCTAAAGCCGACCCGAATTGAACAGCAAAAACCCCAGGGAAATTTCCCCGAGGGTTTGGCGTTTTGGACTTGATGCGATGTGGCGCTCGCTAACGTGATGCCGGTCAGCCGGCCTCGTCGTCAGTTGCGCGTGGGTGCGCCGTCCGTGGTCGTCGCGCTGCCCTGGCCGGCGAGGATCAGGTCGGCCGATACGGTTGGAGCGACAAGGCGGGGAAGGGGTTGCGCTTTGTCCCAGAGTTTGGCGAACGAGGCTGCGGCGTGGGTCGCGGTTCGGCGATCCGAGTCGTGATACATTTCGAACGCGTCGCGCTTGGCTGGATCGCGGCGCATACAATCGCCGATCCAAACGCGGTCGTTGCCCAGTGTCAGTTGTTCGTGCGCGGACGCAAAGCGCAGATCACCCAACATGCGCACTTCGATTGCCGGCAGATCGAGAAGCGAGGCTTGCACGACGTCTTCTGACATTGGTTCGGTTTCGAACAAAACAACGCGGACGGTGATGTTGGTTTCGGCGAGTTCGACGGCTGCTGCTAAAATGGCCTGGGCAACTGGGCTGTCGGGTGCCCGTGCAACGAGGGTGAACATTTCGGGAAACGTTTTCGAGGTGTCGTCGCGGCGCGCGCTTATGGCTTTGGCAATAAAGTTTTTAAGGTTTGCTTCTTTGTCTTCGCGGCTGACGGTGACGATTCGCGGAGGCGAAGGAAGGCGCATGTGGTTCATTCCTAGTGCTTGTCCAGGGGTCGCCGCAGTATGCCGGCTGGCCTTGGATGATTGATGACGACCATTTGGCGGCAAAGCCGTTAAGCAAGCGTTGCGACGTGGCTCGATTTGTGTCGATTTTGTCCAACGCCCTCGAAGTCTTGGGTTTTTCATTCGAATTTATTCCGCAGCCTGAGGTGCCATACGCGTTATCAAGGCCAGTTCGCGCGCCGACAATTCGATGTCCTGATGCCCGCTTAATGAGGTTTCGAAATCGTTTAGATGGTCCCTCATCGGATGATCTGTTTCATGATTTTCTGCGGGGAGGGTCTGAGCCTTTTTCAGTGCCGCCATTAAAGAGTGCGGGAGTGTCGCTTCGCTGACGGGAACAGAGAATGTTGCCACCTCTCGGCTCAGCGTCACGTCGATCGTGTTCGGGTCGTTGGCGGTGCGCTCGATCACCGCTTCCGCTAGTGGCTGTTGCGTGTTGGCGTTGGCCGCGGCGATGACCGTTACGTCGGCTTCCGGCAGCGGGGGAGGCGATGGCCAAGCGACGCGCGGACCTTGCGGGGCAAGCGCGAACGCCGGCGGCGGATTTTGATACTCAGCGTAATCCGGGGCGTGGTCCGGACGGTCATCGGCCTGCTGCTGATATTTCCGCGCGTAGGGTCCAAAGCGTTCCACGTGTTCGGGATCGAGCGACAGTGAAGGCTGGCGCTGCGGTGAGCGAGGTGCCGGTTGGGACACAGACGGGCGGCGCACGGTCGTCATCACGGATGCCTGTTGGTTGCCGGCTGGCATGTGCGCGGCGGCGCCACTTGGATCCTGCGGCGGAGGCGATGTTATAGGCGCCGCTGGATCGCTGGGGCGGCGCGTGCTCGATCCGCGGGCGATGGTGCGGTCGCTCGCTTCGACGCGGCGGGCCGCGCCCATCACGGCACCCAGGATGATGTCTGACCAGGCGCCGTCCGAGAACTTGTAGACGCGGAACGCTTCGGAGCCAGCGAATTTCGAGCCCTGACGCTTCAAGCGCTTTTGAATACTCGCGGTGGTCGGAAACATCGTGCGTTTAAAGATCTTTTCTTTTTCGAAGCTCGCGAACAGGTTGGCCAACAGTTGTGCTTCGACGCGCAAGGCTTCCCGTTCCTGCGGATTGAGGCGGGGCGGTGAATCGAGCGGCACGGCGACGTAATAGTCACCATTCATGTCGAACACGACGTGGCGGAAAATTTCGAAGTTCTCGCGGATCTGCTCGTCGTGGTGGATTTCGTTAAAGCGCGACAGAATTTGAATCACGGGGCCGCGTTCGGCGGCGCGCATTTTTGGCATCAGGCCGTCGAGACGTCCGGCGCCGTGCTGCACCATCGAGACGAGAAACAGGCAGATATCGACGAATAAAGCGACGGCGAGCGGGACGTAATCGCGTTTCGATAAGCCACCTTGCTCGCTCGCGAGTTGCGTCGCCTGAGCTGCCGCGCCGGCTTCGACGGATTGCACGGCCTTCTTCTGGAGTTCGCGCAATTCGTCGGCAGAGGGTGGCAGATTGAATGCGAGCATGCCGTAGAAGGTCGTCGTCAATCGGCGAAACGCTTCAATCGTCGCCTCGGAGCCTTCGACGGCTGAGATCGGCGGCTTTTCGAGTTCAGGCAACTGATCGATCGCCTTGACGACGCCGCGCAGGGCCATCTGCAACTGTGGGTCAGGGCAGGAGACGGCCGCGCCGCCCTTGCCTTCGCCAAAGGTCGTGCGCTCAGCGCGGTCGGCTAAGTCCGTGCGGATCTGGCGCAATTGTGGATCGGTGCGAAAAGCGTTGAAGCCGGTCACTGTCATGTCGAGTTTGCGGCTGAGGGCGCGCATGAATTCGTTGCGCGTGCCGGTCTTGGCATCGAAGGTCGAAGCGTCGGCGGAGACAATTTTAGCAAGGTCGCCGTTGAGCGCGGTCATGTCAGTTTTTACTGCGCCGACGCGGCCGCTCACGAATTGCGAGGCAAACGTGAAGCGCTGCGCGTCTTCTTCGCGCATTTTGCGGCGGGGGCCGTCGCCGGGCTTAGAGTTTGGGCACGACGTGCCCCGGGTGCGCTCCAATTCGGCTTTGGATGTCGAGACGCCGGTCAGCTGCACGAGCGTCGCGTTCAATTGTTCGAGGCGCGTCGAGGCGGCATGAAGTGAGTTCTGGACTTGGGACACGGCGCTTTCGGCCGAGCGGGAGGCTTCGCCGCGGCTTTCGAGGACCTTCCAGTAAAAGCCGAAACCAAAGCCGATCGAGATCAGCGACAGAAAGACATAGCCGATCGCGTAAAACGCTTTGGTCGTAAAGTTGTGCGGTTTGAAAAGTTGGTCCAGCAGCCAGATGATCATCGTCATCAACATGGCGACCGAGAAGCCGATGATGACCCGGTGGATGAGCGGTAGATCGCCCATGTTGGCTTCGATCAATTCGAGCATGCCGACGTAGGTCGCGACCCACGACAGGAGGCCTAGACCGAAAATCAGGACGCCACGTTTCCAATCGCGTGGGGTGTGCGGCTCAGAGCCATCACCGATGCCGTCCGCCGACATGGTTCGGTAATGGTCGTTTGCCTCTAAACGCATGATCCTGATCCGCTGTATTGTGCCCACGGCTGGCACCCCAGCCTCGCACCCTCGCGGCCGTTGAAGCGTTTTTGATGTTTGAACTTAGGCTCAGCAGTGGCGGCTAGCTGTCGCGACTATGAACGTCCGGCACCAAAAGCCACGGGAACCTCCGCCTCGAAGGGGCGTTCTGAGCGGTTAATACGACGTTTGGGTCGCTTAGCCTGATCAGTCGTCTGCCTATTACGTCCTCTTAGGAGTCTGACTTATGGCCTTGCAATGTTCGAGGCATACGTCTGTCGAGATCTTCGACGATCTGCGTGCGGAATGGGACTGTCTTGATGCGCAGACGATGCCGCGACGGCCTTATTCGTCCGAGCTCTGGAATCGGCTGTGGTGGTTGTATTTTCGTCGACACAACAAAATGGTGCGTGACGAACTGTCGATCTTCACGGTGCGCGACGACGCTGGTCGGCTTATCGCGGTCGCGCCGATGCGGCTTACACATCGGCCGCCGTCTGGGCCGTTGCGTGTCCGGAAGCTGCAATTTTTGGGTGCTGACCAGAGTTTGACCGAGTTGCGCGGCTTGGTTTGCCGGCCGCAGGATCAACTCGCCGCAACCAAAGCCTTGAGCGCATATTTCCAGAAGTTCAGCTTAAGCTGGGACATTCTGCGTTGGGATGGACTGCGGGCCGACTCCGAGGATGTTCGCGCGGTTGCGTCAAGTGCGGATGTCAGGACGCATGCTTCGTTAGCCAATTACGTCATCGATCTGCCCGATGATTTTGAGAAAATTTTTGCGCGTTTTTCGCAGAACATGCGGCGGAAAGCGCGAAAAGCG
>JANOCZ010000151.1:0-4121 GCA_031412455.1 Hyphomicrobium sp.
AGCGCTCGATCGTGTGCTTGATTTCGCACCGCGTCTCAGTGACGAGCGTTTGGCGCAACTCACGGAGCGGATCGGGACGCAGGTGCCGCGGCAACCGCGCATCGCGGCGACGTCCGCATCAGGAAGCATCGAGGGATCGCCGGCGTGCCGGCCTGAGACAGCGGCTTGGCTGACGCGCAACTGGCATGCCCACAGTTTGTCTGCAGCAGCGCTTGCTGCGTCGCTTGTGCTTGGGGTCGTGGCTGGTCAGACCGCGACGGTTGCGTCGCTGACGAACGCGATGGTCAACAGCGTCGATGCCAGCGGCGGGCAGCAAGTCGCGCAGGGCGATGACGGCGACAGTTTGTTAGATGAGGATCTTCTATGAGCGATACCGGCAGCGTCGAGGTCACGCGTCCACGCTGGCTCTATGCAGGCTTGGTAGCGTCGCTCGCGCTCAATCTTCTGTTCATTGGTGGGCTGGGGGCTGCGGCGTGGCACAAGCGGCAATGGCGCGGCGGCCATGGTTCCGATTCCACGTTGTCGTCATTCGTGCGCGATCTTCCGGCTGAGCGTCAAAAGCTGATAGGCGACGACGTCGATGCCGGCCGGCAAGTTGTGCGTCCGTTGCGCAAGGCGGTGCGTGATGCGTGGTTTGAAGCCAACACGGTGCTCGGCAGCGAGCCGTTCGATCGAGATAAATACAAAGCCGCGCTGGACAAGGTCTTGGAGGCGGAGAGCCGCTTTAAGACGGCAGTTACGACAACGCTCATCGATACCGCGTCGAAGATGACGGCCGAGGAGAGGCGCACGTTTCAGTCGTGGCGTGAGCGGCGGCACCGACACAAATACGGCCGCGGTTCGCATCATGACGACAAGGGCGATAAAGATTAGTCAGGAAAATTAGTCGGTGGCTTGGCGCTTCGCTGCGAACAAATCATTTTGCGCTGCCTGATTGAAGCACACCGATGCGCGCCAATCGTCGGCTTGCTTCGCGTCGATGGTCAGCCTCGCGCCCGACAGCTGGCTTAGAGTTCTGGCGAGCAGCAGCGAAAAGCTTTCCGGCATGCGGTTGGGTGAGCGTTTAGTGACAGCGAGGTGAATGCCGATCTGGCCGTTTGCGATACGGGTTTCGATTGAAAGCTTCGAGCCTTGCGTCGCCTGTTCTGCAGCAGTTGTCAGTAGGTTGATCAGCAACTGGCGCACGGCGTGCGGGTCGGCCACCAGCTCGGCGTCCGCGGCGCCCGTGACGGCACAGTCAAGACCGCGAGAGGCTAGATTTCCGGCGTGGAACATCAGCGCTTCGTCGATCACGGCCGCTGCATTCGTCAGCTGAGATTTATGATCGTCAGCCAGCGTTAGGAGCGTTGTGATGGCCAGCGCGTCGTCGGCAGACTTCAAAAGGCTCATGCCGCTCGCGTGAATGTCCCGGGCATAGGCGCTGTAGGCGCTCGCGCCCAGGGGACCGAAAACCTCATTCGACATCATCTCGGAAAAGCCGATGATCGCATTCAGCGGCGTGCGCATTTCGTGGCTCATGTGCGCGGTCAGCCGGGCAAACTCAGCGCGGTCGCATACGGAGACCGATGGGCGGGCAGCGAGCAATTCCGTTAAGCAGGCCGGGGCCAGCCACCGGCGTTCGGCGGCCGGTTCTGATGCCGGGCATGCATCGTTAGGATCGATCATTTTTGCCGGCGACGAAGATGACGGTGCCATCGCCGCATAGCCAAGGAGCGCCGCGCCGCTCAGAAATAAGAACGCGGTCATCAGGTTCTCGGGAATGTGCGGAGCCGCCATACCAGCCGTTGTGAGGAATGCCGCTGTGGCAATGCTCAACCCGCGCGTCGTGTCACCGCGCCCGAGCGTTCGAATAAGACTGTGGAAGCGTTGACCGCCTGCGATCGCTGCCCATGCGGCAACAGTTCCCCGTTGTGGGGCGGACCAAGTCCACGCCATTGCGATGCCTTCCCAAATTGTGCCGTAAGTGCCCCCGCGTGAGAAACAAGACGTGCTTCTCAACTCACCGGACTGAGAGTCGCTGATTTGCGACTCACCTGTCGTGGGAGATTAAATCGTCGAAAAAAGATTCGGTTCGAATTGAGGCAAACGCGACTCTGGCGTCGCAATCGCTTTTGTCACGTCCACGGATCATCGCTCAATCTTCGAGCATCCGCGTGACGATTTCGCGGACGTCGCGTGATGCGTGCTGAGCCTGTGCAACTTTATGAAGCGCGGCTGAGGCAAGCGCATAACGGCCAGGCTCGAGGCTGCGGTAGCTGCGGAACGCACTCAGGATTCGAGCGGCAACTTGCGGGTTCAGCTGATCGATTTCGAGAACCTTGTCGGCCACGAACGCGTAGCCTGAACCGTCGGGGCGGCCAAACTGCAGCGGGTTTGCCATCGCGAAGGAGCCCAGAAGGGCGCGGACCTTGTTGGGGGTCGAGAGTTTGAACAGCGGATGATGGGTCAGCTCGCGCACTTCATCCAGCGCGGAGGGCAGTGAAGATTGCGCCTGCGCTGCAAACCACATGTCAATGACGAGATGATCATCCTTCCAGCGATCGTAAAACTGAGCGAGCGCCACTTTCCGAGACGGAATGTCGAGCCCGCTCAGAAGTGTCAAAGCGTGGGCGGTGTCGGTCATGTTGGCGGCTGTTGCAAAGTGCGTTTCAACGCGCTGCTGATCGGCTGGTGTGCCGCGCGCCGTCAGCAGCGTCAGCGCCGCATTGCGCAGCGCCCGGCGGCCGGCGCTCTTCGCATCGGGCGTAAAGGGATGTGGCTTACTCGTTGCCGCGTAGATTTTCTCCAACGTTTTGGCGAGCGTCGTTGCGACGTGCCGCGTCATCGCGCGATGGGCTGCATCGATCGCTGAGGGATCAACGTTCGAGCCCTTCTCTCTGGCGATGTCCGACGGGGTCGGCAGTTTCAAGAGCTCGGCTTTATAGGCGTCGTCGAGGCGGCGGTCGTCGAGGGCTAAGCCAAGTGCCGTCGCATAGCTATGCGCTCCAGCTTCGAGCCCGGTTTGAGAGGTATCGTTGAGTGCCGCTAGAATCGTGCGCGACGCGAAACAGGTCGCTGACTTCCAGCGATTGAACAAATCACCGTCGTGGCGCATCAGGAATGCTAAGTCGGCGTCAGACAGATTCGTCGTGACGTTCACCGGCGCGGAAAATTCCCTCAAGAGCGATGGGACGGGGCGCTTGGCAACGTTCTCGAACGTAAAGGTTTGGCTGCGTTCCGTTACGGCCAACACGCCGTCGCGCACCTGTGTTCCGCTTGACAGTTTCGCATCCAACTCGCGGCCCCGGGCGTCGAGCAGAGAGAATTTGAGCGGGATGAACAGGGGGTTTTTGTTTGGCTGCGCCGTCGTCGGTTTGGTGTTTTGATGGACGACGAGTTGCGCCGTTTGAGTTGCTGCATCGTGGCGAAAATCGCAGACGAGCTCCGGCGTGCCTGATTGCGAGTACCACAGTTCAAAGTGGCTTAAGGATTGGCCGCTGGCTGATTCGAAGCAGGCGAGGAAATCTTCGATGGTCGCTGCTTGCCCATCGTGGCGTTCAAAATACAGGTCCATGCCGGCGCGGAATTGTGGCTCACCGATGATGGTCGCAATCATGCGAACGAGCTCAGCGCCCTTTTCATACACGGTCGGCGTATAGAAATTGTTGATCTCGATATAGCGTTCGGGCCGCACGGGGTGGGCGAGCGGACCTTGATCCTCAGGGAACTGCAGCGCCTGGAGCTGGCGGACATCGGCGATACGTTGGACCGTGCGGCTGCGTTCGTCGCTTGAGAATTCCTGGTCGCGGTAGACGGTCAGGCCTTCCTTCAAGCAAAGTTGGAACCAATCGCGGCAGGTGATGCGGTTGCCGGTCCAGTTGTGGAAATATTCATGGGCGACGACGCTTTCGATCGCTTCATAGTTGGCATCCGTTGCGGTCTCAGACGACGCCAGAATCAGGCGATCGTTGAAGATGTTGAGGCCCTTGTTCTCCATCGCGCCCATGTTGAAGTCGGAGACGGCGACAATGTTGAACACATCGAGATCGTATTCGCGGCCGAATTTTTGTTCGTCCCATTTCATCGCGCGCTTTAAGCAATCCATCGCCCAGTGGGCGCGCGTTTCCTTGCCGTGTTCGACG
>JANOCZ010000152.1:0-2043 GCA_031412455.1 Hyphomicrobium sp.
CCCGCAGCAGCGGTGCCTGCACTGCGACCACTGCCCGCCCTTCCGCACCCAGTCGCCCCGGCGGCTGCGACACTGGCACATCACGCCCCCACGCACGCGCACCTCACCTTGTCCTCGCTCGTGTCTACCGGTGCGCTGGCCGCCACTGAAGAAAAGCGTGTCGCTTGACGTCGCGAAGATTGAACGGACTGAACGGCAGGAGACCATAAAAATGGTATTGCCCACGGATCCAGGCGAGGTGGCCAACTTCGTTTGGTGGAGTTCGCTCGGGCTCGGGCTGGTTGTTGCCCTCGTCGTTACGCTGTTGCTTTGGCTAATTCACAGAACAGCATCTAATATCCAAACTGTCGTTGCAGGAATTTGGGACAGCGGCAGGCGGGTTGCGAACAATACCATCCACATTCCAATTCTTTATCGCATCAATAATGCCGCCGCCAAGATCCTAGGAACGGCAGTCAAAATCAAGGGCGGCGCTGCCGCGATTGAAGCACATGCCAACGGCTGTCCGGGCTGTCCTCACTGCATGCTTGGGCATTGACTAGCAAATGATGGAGATCGTCTCATGGTGCTGCTGACGCTCTTAACTGCCGCGCTCGTCCTCATCGTGCTGCTGGTCGTCGCCGTGGCGCTGATCAAAATCAGCAACGTACTTCGCGCAATCGGGGGCACACCGACGAGTTTGCTCGCAAAGCTTCGTCTCGGACTTCGCGCCATCGAACAGGAAACCAGCCATTTGACACCTCAGGCGATCCGCCTGAACGAAGGCCTTGAACAGATTGCTGGTGGCCTAGAGGGCGTGGACAACCATCTGACGGGTACGATTAACGCTGCCGTTCGGCAACGGCTCTATCAATAGGAAGGTTCCTGTTATGGATTTTATCCTCGAATACTTGGCGAACATCGACCCGTCTGTGCGCACGCTGCCGGAGTCCGTCTACACAATCTGGTGGTTTGTGCTGCTGACGGTTCTGGTTGTGATCGTGCCGCTCGCGATTGCTCTGCTCCACCGCACATTACGCGCGGCGTTATCGATCCGCCGCTATCTAGAAGAGATGCTGGTGGCCGGCGTCGCGATTGCAAAAAATACGAGTTCCATCCCCGCACTCAAAGACACGATCGCCGTAGGCTCAGGCATGGTCGAGACGGCTGGCAGGCTGAAAGAGCATAGCGCTACAATCGCCAGTGTTTTGGCGGCAAGAGCCAAGGCAGGTACATCATGACAAGTCTTCTCGTTACACTCTCGCTGGGCGTGACGCTGGCGATCGTGCTCGTTCTGGTCGGCTATCTGCTCGCGATTATCGTTGCGTTGTGGAGTGCCGGAACGACTCTGAACAAGCTTGCCGGCGGCTTGGTTGCCATTCGCGACAACACCAAACCGCTACCGGAAGATATACCTGTAATCAATGGCGCACTGACGGAATTGCTAACACGCCTCCTCGACGTCAATGGCAACCTCGCGGCCATTGTCGGAGTGGCGCAGGGGAAAGCCTAGGGTCTTCCTCGGACTAACGATCGATTGATTTGAGCCGCCTTTATAAGGATCAGCGCATGTGCTTTGAAAATCTGCCGATCGAATTCGATCAAAATGGCAAGGCGCACCTGAAGCCTGGCGTCCCAAATCCCTATTCTTATAATACTCAGACGGTCGAACAGCGGGACGCTTATTTGACCGACATCGCCAGGAAAAACGGCCAGCTTAACGACATCGATTTCGACCCTGTGACCCGTGTTGCGGGTGCGCTCGCGTTTCACAGCACGGTCAATCTGAAAGAGCGCAAGGTCGTCGATACGGCATCAATGGCAACGCTATTTCGCGGTTACGAAGTGATCCTCCGCGGCCGCGATCCGCGCGACGCTGCGTTCATCAGTTCGCGGGCCTGCGGCGTATGCGGCGGCGTGCACGCTACGACATCGGCGCTGGCCATCGAGATGGCGCTCGGCATCAAGCCGCCGCCGCTGGGCATAGTGGTGCGCAATCTTCTGCTCAGCTGCGAGTATCTTTACGACAATCCGCTGCATCTGTTTATCCTCGCAGGCCCCGAT
>JANOCZ010000153.1:0-2662 GCA_031412455.1 Hyphomicrobium sp.
GAGCAGTGCCGAAACCACGACCATCGTCGACGCCGGGCGAATGTCGGCGAAAATCTCGCCATGCACCGCGCCGACCGCGTCGGCATCGGCCGGATCGACGATAAACATCCGCGTGCGGACGACATCGGCCGGCGTCCCGCCAAGCTCCTCGACCGCGCCCAGGATGATCGCGAAACAGCGCCGCGCCTGGGCGGCGGCGTCGCCGACGGTCGAGCTGCCGTCAGGCTCGACCGGCGCGGTGCCGGAGACGAGGATGCGGTTCCCCGAACGGATCGCGCGGCAGAAACCGTAGGCGGCTTCGTAGGGCGAGGTTCCGCTGGTGCGCATCCGCTGCATCCTTATTTGCCCACCGTTGCCCGTTCCTTGAGCACGCGCTCCGCGAACAGTGGATCGGCAATGCGCGGGCTGCTCCGGCTGTACCAGCGCGGCGCGGGCAGGCCTTTCTCCCAGGCAAGCGCCTCGGTCAGCGTGCCCTGCGCCGAAGGGACATCGGGCGTCGCCTTGCCGATCGGATCGGCATAGGCCTCGTCGGCCGTGACGATCTTCCAGCCGGCCTTGCGTAGAACCGCGACCAGATCGGCAATATATAAAGCAGCGAGGTCGGTCTCATGGAGCAGGATGACGTGCGCCGGGGAACGGCCGATGGCCTGTCGAGCGAGCTTGTCATTATACTCGGCCGCTTGCACCATGATTTCGACATAGAGGTCGCGCAACGCCGCCATGTCGATCGTCTTGCCTGACTGCACGGCCTTCGCGGTCAGCGTTTCAAGGTTCCAGTCGGCGCCATCGACTGTAACGTAGCCGTTGCGCAGCCCTCTCGCCTTCAGCGCCGCGCGGACCGCGTCGCGCTTGACCTTGTCGCTGCGGCCCTCATTGAGAAACGGGAAGCGGAACCAGGGTCGGCGTCCCTTGCGGCCGTTCAGCCACGCTTCGGCGCGGTCGATATCGGCGATGTAGTCAGGCGATGCGGTAGCGGACAACGGCCGATGGCTGAAGCTGTGGTTGGCAATGACATGGCCGGCGCGGACATAGGCATCGATCCTTGTCTCGCCGCCTACCCCGTCAGGGTGGGTCAAATTGCCTGGCGTGACGAACAACGCCGCCTGCCGGACGCCGGCGCGCCGGAGCGATGCGATCAGTCTCGTCGTCCGCTCTTCGGGCGTGAAAAACGCGCCACGCGTGCGCGGTACATCATCGAACGTCAGGGCGATGCGCTTTTCGGCGACCGCCGGAGAGGCGGCCAACAAGAGCGCCGCCAGAAACGCAAACCGTCGGTTCACGGCGCGGGCTCGATCAAGTCCCAGCGGTTTCCGCTCGGATCGCGGAACACCGCGACGGTGCCATAGTCTTCTTGGCGTGGTTTCTCTTCGAACGTCCCGCCAGCATCGGCGATCCGCTGATGCGCGGCGGCGAAGTCGGCGACGTGCGCGAACAGGCCGACGCGACCGCCAAACTGATTGCCAATCGCGGCGAGTTCGGCTGGCTTCCTGGCCTTGGCGAGGAGCATCGCTCCGCCCGTTTCTCCGCCGATCACGACCCAGCGTTTGCCGTCGCCGAGATCGCTGTCTTGGAGCAGCGTGAAGCCCATGGCGCCGCAGTAAAACGCGATCGCCTCGTCATAATCGCGCACCAGCAGCACCGAATAAGCAAGCTTCACGCGTTCACCGGCCCCGTGGAGCTGCTGGCGTCGCGGCGCTCATGCGAGTTTCTCAATCACGTCGCCGAACAGCGCCTCGTCACTCGGCAGCGTCTTGGGGGTGGCGAGGGGTTTCGAGACCCAGGTTTCGTTGATCAGGTCGCGCCAGGTGATGTTGTTGTTGGTGCCGTTGCCGCCCCAACTGCCGCAGCCAAGCGAGAAGGTCTGGCGCATGCCGTTCCACAGATTGCCGCTGTTCGAGGCCGATTGCGGCTGGTTGACCATCACCCGGCTGGTGTTGGTGCCCTCGGCCAGCTTCATGATGTTGGCGTCAGAGCGCGAGTAAATGCCGCAGCTGTGGCCCTGGCCCTGATAAGCCTGGATGCGGTTGGTCAACGCGATCGCCCCGTCGATGTCGGCGACGCGGTAGAGCGCCATTGTCACGGTCATCTTCTCGCCCGAGAACGGGTGGTCGGGGCCGGTGCCGGTTTCGGGAACGATGAAGAATTGCGTGTCCTCGGGGATGTTAAAACCGGCATAATCGGCGATGAACTTGGGCGTCTGCGCTACTACCTTGGCGTTGATGTGCCCGTCGATCCAGATCACGGCCTGCAATTTAGCCTTCTGGTCGTCGTCGAGGATGAGCCCGCCCTTGGCGACGAGCTTGGCGAGCATCGAATCGTGGATCGCGTCGACCAGGATGACCGCATTGTCCGAACTGCACGACGCCGCGAGATCGAGCGTCTTCGACAGGCGAATCTTCTCGGCGGCGTCGTCGAGGTCGGCGGTCTCGTCGACCGTGATGACTGCGTTGCCGGCCCCCACGCCGAGCGCCGGGGTGCCGCTTGAATAAGCGGCGGTGACCATCGCCGCGCCGCCGGTGGCGAGGATGCGGTCGCACTGGCGCATCAGTTCATTGGTCTTTTCGACCGTGGGGGTATCGATGCCGATCACGAGGTCGGCCGGCGCGCCCATCTTGACGATCGCGGCGCGCATAAGGTCGCAGATCAACTTGTTGGTCAGCTT
>JANOCZ010000154.1:0-6437 GCA_031412455.1 Hyphomicrobium sp.
GACGCTGGCCAATCGCACTCGTGCGAACGGGCGACTTGAAGGCCGCCCGCTCCCAACTCATGCAAGATTTCAGTCGCACTGGCGATCAGCGAAACAACGCGCGGGCCAATAAGCGGGCGGGTCAATTGGCCCCTTCCAGCAATCGTCTGGCGATGACCTGCGCTTGAATTTCAGCAGCGCCTTCAAAAATGTTTAGAATGCGCGCATCGCACAACACGCGGCTGATCGGGTATTCGAGCGCAAAGCCATTGCCGCCGTGGATTTGCAGCGCGTTGTCCGCGTTCGCCCAGGCGACGCGCGCGCCAAGCAGCTTGGCCATACCGGCTTCGAGATCGCACCTGCGGCCCTCGTCTTTCTGGCGCGCCGAGAAATAGGTGAGCTGCCGCGCGATCATCGTCTCCACCGCCATCATGACGACTTTGTTGCGAACTCGCGGAAATTTATAAATCGGTTTGCCGAACTGCACGCGCTCGAGCGCATACTTGAGGCCGAGATCCATCGCGCACTGCGCGACGCCCACGGCCCGCGCCGCAGTTTGAATACGTGCGCCCTCAAACGTATTCATGAGCTGCTTAAAGCCCTGACCTTCTTTGCCACCAAGCAGGCTGTCGGCTGGCACTTCGAAATCGTCAAACGAAATGTCGTATTCCTTCATGCCGCGATAACCGAGCACTTCGATCTCGCCGCCCTTCATGCCGTCCGCTGGAAATGGATCAGCGTCGGTGCCGCGCGGCTTCTCAGCCAGAAACATCGACAACCCGCGATGACCGGCCTCATTGGGATTGGTCCGCGCCAGAACCGTCATGACGTCGGCGCGCACCGGATGCGTGATCCACGTCTTCTGCCCGGTGATCTTGTACGTCTCACCGTCCTTCACCGCGCGCGTCTTGAGCGAGGCGAGGTCTGAACCTGTATTGGGTTCGGTAAAGACCGCCGTCGGTAGCATTTCGCCCGATACGATCTTCGGCAGATACTTCTCTTTCTGCTCCGGCGTGCCGTTGTGAATGATGAGTTCACCGGCGATCTCGGCACGAGTCCCAAGCGAGCCTACGCCGATATAACCGCGTGACAATTCCTCCGACGCGACGCACATCGCTTCCTTGCCAAGACCCATGCCACCGAATTCTTCCGGCACCGACAACCCGAACACGCCGAGCTCGGCGAGTTTCTGAATGATCTCCATCGGAATGTAGCTGTTTGTGAGATGCCATTCGTGCGCGTGCGGATAGACCTCATCGAGACAGAACCGGCGCATCAGATTTTGAATCTCGCCGTGCGTATCATCAAGACCCGTATCACCGAAGGTCATCGCGTCCGGCTGCGCGGCGATCATGTCGGCAAGACGCGCCTTCACCGTCTCCGATCCACCCTCGGCGATCAGGTCGGCAACAGCATCTTCAAAGCGGCGCAGATCCGCCTTGGCGACCCCCAGCACGTCACAGCGGATGATTTCGACCTGGCTCATTGGAATACCGCCAGCGATCTGCGCCGAATATTCGGCAAAACCCGCGGCCAACAGCAACTGCTCGAAGTCACCGAACCGGCCTTCGCCATGCATGCGCGCGGCCCAAGCGTGCAACTGGCGAAGTCCCTCGACCGTCGTCGCAAGCCACGCGAGCCCATGAGCCGCGTGCTGCGCATCATCCATACCGCCGGCTTCTTGGATCTTGATACGCACGCCGGCTTTGGCCAGTTGCAGCACGCGGTCGGCGGCCGCAACGGCGTCTCCGCATCGCTCAATGAGCCTCTCGGGCCCAGCTTCCAAAATACTGGCCTCAGCCTTGAGCGGCGCAACGGACATGCGGATCTCCCAGAATTTGTTTTGATTTCGGCTGCACAGCCAGTTCAACGCTGGAGGAGCCAGCTCAACACTAACGACGCACGGTTGGCCGCAGATTACTTTTCTGAGCCTCTCGCGCAATAAGCCGACTGCCGACACGCCGCGACTTAAGGGCGCGAACCGCTCAGCACTCCTTAACGGGCTGATCGACAGCGGCAAGCATGATCTGACCGGGCAGGCGCTAATTGCCAGTCAATGCCTTGAGGAAACGCCCCATCGTCTTGGGCGCGCGGCTTTCGGGCATTGCTGTCGCCGCCTCCGGCAACATCGGCTCGGCGCTAACGGCAATCGCAGGTGCCGCCTCCGGCACGATTGGCGCGCCCGAAGTCGATCGCCGCACGATCTCGACGCTGGCCTCTTCGAGATTGAGCCGCATGCCGCCGTAATCGAGCCGATCGGGTCTAGTGACGCGACCACCCTGCGGCTGACCATTTTGCGATCCGTTTGGCGCCTTGCCTCGTGGCCCATTCGAGGCGGGCACTTGCGGCAAAACAATCGGCGGCGGCAACGGCGGCGGCATCGCGGCGAGCGGCGGCGGTGGAGCCTGTGGCGTTACAGCTCGCGGGGAAGATACATTGGGTACGACCTTTGCGACGGGCGTCGCGGGAGTCGATTGAGCCGCCGCTGCCGTCCGATTTGGCAAATCGGCACCCGGCGCACGTGGCCCCTGACGCGCGACTTCAGCCGCATACGCAATAGCTTCCGAAATCGTCATTGATGCTTGGTTCGAGGGCGGCGGCGCAGTTGGCTTTTGTGCGGCCGCGTTCACAGGCGGCAACGGCGGAGCAGACGCGACCGACGGAGCCGAAGGCGCAGAACGCGCCGTCGCGACGACCTCAGCAGGCTTCACCGGCGGCGCGGCGGGTTTGATCGGAGCTGGAGCAGCAACCGGCTGTGGCGGCAGGGATGCCCGCGTCACGACGAGCGGCTTGGGCGGAACGCGATCGAAGATCGCAGCCTCAGATTTGATATCGGCGGCCTGAGCCTCTTTCGGCTTGGCATCAGCGGTCGGCGAAGCGGAAACAGCGGCGGCAGGTGCCGTCGATCGCGTCGGAATAAGCGGCGTCGGCTGCGGCTCGAGCGTGGTATTGCCGCCGCGCATCTCGGCCTTCTCAGCACCGCGCTCGTCACGGACGCCCGGTGTCGCGGCTTTGCCCGCTCCGTTCGGCGCGGAAGCGTTTGCGGCCTCGAGCGCTGCAACTGCTTCGAGCCGCGCCCGCAGTGGAACCGGCGAGGCCGCAGCTTCACTGACGGGAGCCGAAACCGGCTTGTCAGCGACAACCTCGACAATTTTCGCAGCGGGCTTCTCAGCCACCTTTTCGATCGGCTTCGCGGGAGGTGTCTCAGCAGCCTTAGGCACGGCGACCGGCTGCGCCCCCTTTTGCGATTCCGGTCGCAACTGAAGCGTCAGCTGATCCGGATCATCGATCGGCGGTTCAGTCGTATCCTCACCGGCCACAAGCGCAGCAATACGCGCCGGTTTTTTGTCGTCTACTCTGTCAGCTGGCTTTTCATTGCTGGCCGCAGCGGGCGTCGCCTCACGGACCTCGGCAATTGGCACGGACTTTTTAGGCTCGACGGCCGGCGGCGGTGGTGGCGAAGCGACCGGCTCCGGCTTGGCCACAACCTTGATTGCAGGCTTGGCTACAGGCGTGGCTGCCACAACAACTTCGACAGGTTTCGTTCTGACGGGCGCTTTGTGCGGGCTCGACAAAGCGAGCAACGCGGCCTGTTCAATCCAATTCTGCGAATAGATTTGCTTGCCAAGACCAAGGTCGGCCGCAACGCGCTGAATATCGGCCGCGCGCCACTCGGCGATTTCCGCGAACGTCTCGGTACGCAATGACCTAAGCCGCCGCGCCAGCGCCGCATCGATCCCGCGAATGCGCGTGAGATCATCAGCATCGCGCGGCGTCGCGGCCACCGCTTCCTGCGGTACGTGTTGAGAGCCCGTCTGCGAGAGATGTGCCGCCTGCAATATCGGCGCTGCAGCTCTGATATTGGCCCGCCCACGGATCAGCAGCTCGAGAGCTGCGCAGACCTCCTTGTAGCGTTCGAAATTTGGATCTTCGTCGAGCGCATCGAGCAGTGCCGCTTCGAGCCGCGCCGATTTAGCAGCGCTGAGCCCTTCGCCGCGTTCCTGACGGGACCGCAGCTGCATGAGCGCGCGCCAATCCTCCGACGCGGCAAGCAGATCTTCGATCCGGTCGCGTTCCACGAGTAGCGCGTCCGCGCCAAGGGGTATGCTGGAATTCATCTAAGACGCCCACATCCGCACGCGAAACTTGTCTCCCGCGCCGTCTTCACTGCACAGATATTAGAAGTCCCTAAGCGATCCGTCCATCGCCGCCGCATAGCTGTCCCGGCCGCAGTCATCTGTTTTCGCTCGTTAAGTGACCAATTGCACACGCTGAGCTTCCACGACCGTTAGTGACGCTTGATCTGTGACAAGAGAATGGTCGCCGCGAGCAATTCGCATATGGCGGTGCCGCCACGCACGCGGCTCGGGCCGCAGTGGTGTCCGCAGAGGTCATTGACATGCCGCGCGGAATGCAGTTTCCACCCGTGGCCGTCATGCGTTAGTATCGCGAGTTGCAACCGCCGTCCAAAGGTTCTCCGCCCAAAATGCAGCGAATAAGATCGGTTTTTGAGGCGCTCTACAGAGTCTATGAGCACTCGGGCTTTGCACTCTCGGGCGCGGTCGCCTTCGCGTTTATCCTGTCGCTCTTCCCGTTTTGCATCTTCCTTGGCGCGCTATCGGGCATCTTCGGCGGGCGCGAATTGGCCCAACAAGCAATCACGCAGCTGTTCACGATTTTGCCGGCCCCTGTCGCCCAGGGCCTGAGCACGGAAGTCGAGGCTGTCATGGGCAACAGCCGCATCGATCTTTTGACGCTGAGCGGTTTCCTCGCGTTGTTTTTTGCAACCAGCGCCATCGAGACGCTGCGCACCGCCTTGAACGGCGCCTACCGCGTCCTCGAGACCCGCCCCTACGCCCTTTGCCTGCTGATCAGCATGTTGTTCGTCTTTGTCAGCGCCCTCTCGACGCTGTTCCTGACTTGGGCCGTGCTCGTTGGGCCAGCGATCGCCGAACGCCTGCAGCCGGAATGGGCGAAACAAGTGATGGACACGACATGGGTCGGCCAAAGCTTGCGCTTTTTTGAATCGACGTGGCTTGGACCCTACGCCCGCTATGCCTTAGCGGGCTTGGTCATCGCCGTTCAGCTGTTCGCCTTCCACATCTGGCTGGCCGCCGGTCGCCGCCGCTTTCAGGACGTGTGGCTTGGCATTCTGCTCTCGATCGTGTTGTGGCTGGTCTTGGCCGGCCTGTGGTCGAATTATATGGCCCTGACCAATTACTCGATGTTCTACGCTGGCCTCTCGCAGCTGATGGTCGCGATGATCTTCTTTCAGTTCACTGCGATCACGATCCTGCTCGGCGCCGAGCTGAACCGCGGTGTGATCGAAGTCAAAAAGATGCGCCGCGACGCCGCTCAGCGCTCCGCTACACCCGCCCCATCGACCGGCTGACCCGAAAGATCAGCTCCGCCGGCTCGACGCTTCGATGCAATCCTCAATGGTCTTGAGGCCGGTCGTCGGCGCCATGACGAGCACGGCCATGTTGCCTGGCTTGTGCTCGTTTTTCATCATCCGCATGTGCGCCTTGGGAATCTGCTCCCATGAGAAAACCTCTGACATGCACGGATCGATGCGCCGCTCGATGACGAGCCGGTTGGCCTGCGAAGCCTGCTGCAAGTTGGCGAAATGCGAGCCCTGCACGCGCTTTTGATGCATCCACAGATACCGCGCATCCATCGTCAGATTATAGCCGGTCGTCCCAGCGCAAATGACGACCATACCGCCGCGCTTGACGACTTGGACTGAGACCGGAATTGTCGTCTCGCCGGGATGCTCGAACACGCAATCGACGTTGACGCCCTTGCCGGTCGTCTCCCAAATCGCCGCGCCAAATTTGCGCATCTCCTTGAGCCAAACGTTGTACTCAGGCGTATTGACCTTCGGCAGCTGACCCCAGCAATCGAACTTCTTGCGGTTGATGACGCCCTTGGCGCCAAGCTGCCGGACGAAGTCGAACTTATCGTCTTCCGACACGACACCGATCGCGTTGGCACCCGACGTCGCACACAGCTGCACGGCGAAAGCGCCAAGCCCGCCGGCGGCACCCCACACTAGCACGTTATGTCCGGGACGAAGCACATGCGGGCGATGGCCAAACAACATGCGATAGGCGGTGGCGAGCGTCAGCGTGTAGCAAGCGCTTTCTTCCCACGACAAATGCTTTGGCCGCTCGAGCAGCTGGCGGTCCTGCACGCGGCAGAATTGAGCGAATGAGCCGTCGGGCGTCTCATAGCCCCAGATGCGCTGGCTGGGCGAAAACATCGGATCGCCGCCGTTGCATTCTTCATCGTCACCGTCGTCTTGATTGCAGTGAACGACGACCTCGTCGCCGACTTTCCAGCGTTTGACCTTCGAGCCGACCGCCCAGACGATGCCCGACGCGTCGGACCCCGCCACATGGAACGGCTGCTTATGAACGTCGAACATGGAAATCGGGGTGCCAAGCGACGCCCAAACG
>JANOCZ010000155.1:0-7818 GCA_031412455.1 Hyphomicrobium sp.
CCTTCGATGAGGAACACCTCATCGCGGTTCTTCTTCAGCACGCGCTTAATTGCTTCGGCGACCTTCTCTAGTTTTGAGTATTCTCTCTCGTCGACTTCCCAGGACGCAAACGCGAAGTTTATTGCATTAAGGTCAACACGCCTCATGCGCTCCCGCAAGTGACGGCTTTCACGAACTTCTTCCATCGCGTAACCCCGCTCCAGCCGCTCGACAGGCGGAGCACTCAGCGCTTCGAACACGTCTTCCTCTGAAGCATCGACGTATTCAACCACGTATTTTTCGCGAGGGATCTGAAAGACGGGCGGTGGCAGATCAACATAGGCGTCGGTATATCTCCTGTTTGGCCGGGAACTGTAGAAACGGCGATTGTCGATCAACACGATCTCGTCTCCGTCGCGATCGCGACGCGACCGGCGCAGCACGTGACCGTACTCGTCCTCGAGGGTCAGGATCTCCGCTCCATCAAAACTCACAAAGATGTTGAGCGTCGTGCCGTCTTTCTGTCGCTCGCGCCTCGGTTCTTTGCCGCCTCGCGCGAAACGTCGCGTTTCGTCGTGCCGAACGATTGCGCGGTCATTCTCGAGAATAATAACGCGCTCATCTGGCTCTTCGATAATGGCGCGCCGCCCGCCATCTTCAACGCGCTCGCGGCGCTGTTTGCGGACTTCCTCGAATTTGACTTCGCTGTTTTCGCGGCGGAGTTCTCGAGTGGAACTTTCCGGCGCGGCTCCGGGAGTGGCGGCAGATTGCTCTGACTCGCGCTTGGCTTTTTCAAATTCTTCGTCAGCTTTCGCGCGTTCCTGTTGCAACTGCTCGACGGCCTTCGCTTCGTTTGCAGGCTCTACCCGCGCCGGCACCCTGGCTCCATCCCGTGGACGGCCTTGATCGCCGTTACGCTTTTCACGTTCAGCAACGGCGGGCGGCGGCTGTGTTTTCGCGTCGCCTAGATCTTCCGCCGGCGGCTTGACGTCCGTATTGGGCTTGGTCGCCGCGTCGCGTTTGTCGGATTCAGCTTTCGCTTTTTCGGCGTCAGTCCGAGCTTTGTCAGCATCGGTCTTGGCCTTGTCAGCCTCGAGTCGATTCTGTCGATCGGCGTCAGTTTTGACCTTATCGGCTTCGGCTCTGGCTTTGTCCGCCTCTGACTGGGCCTTCTGATCATCCAGTTCTTTTTGTTTGTCGGCCTGGGCTTTGGCTTTGTCCGCCTCGAGCTTCGCGTCATTTTTCTTCTTGTTGGCTTCAGCCTCAGCGTTATCGGCGGCGGCCTTCGCGCGCTGAGCATCGAGTTGTTTTTGGTTCTCAGCGTCAGCCTTGTCTTTGTCGGCGTCCGATTTTGCCTTCGCCGCGGCGTTGGCCTTGTCGGCCTCGCCCTTTGCCTTATCAGCCTCAGCCTTTGCCTTATCTGCTTCAGCTTTCGCCTTGTCGGCTTCTAATTTGGCCTTCGCTGCGTCGTTGTCATTTTGCTTGTCGGCATCAGCCTTCGCCTTGTCGGCCTCGGCTTTGCCCCGCTGAGCGTCCCGTTTTTGTCTCTCAGCATCAGCCTCGGACTTATCCGCTTCCGGCTGCTTGCCCTCTCTTCGGTCCGCCTTCGGCGTCTCTTGATCGCGCTGTCTACGGCCGTCAGCTTTGCCCTCGCTCCGACCCTCGTCTGCCTCGCCGTCGTTTTGCTTATTCTTCTCGGCCTTTGGCTGGGCCTTATCAGCATCACGCTTCTTTTTTCCCGGCTGTGTTTGCCCTTCTGGCGGGCTTCCCGCGGGATCATCTGCCGCTTCGTCTGGCGATTCCTGCTGCTGCGCGAGCACGGGTGATATTTTGGCTGTGGCGTAAGCGGCAAAGGAGATGCCGGCCAGCGCGGATACGAGCCCAAAAAACTTGCGGTTGGGGATATTCATGATTTTGATCCAATGGAAACAGCGGGGTTCGAAGGGGGTAACGCCACGCCTCTTCACCGAGTTCCGCAACGCAAGCGGTTGGAGGTCTCCAAGGCCCGAAAATCGATGATGATGCGTTAGGGAGGCCGCTGACACAGTCGATGCTGCGGTTGAGCTAGAAGCGGACAACTCGAATGATACGCGCCCTGCGCATTTCAGACCGACTTGGCAATCGCGTGGTCATGGATGATCCTGCCGATTTCAGGACGGCAAGAGCCGCAGTTTGTACCGGCCTTTAGCGCTGCCCCGACTGCTGCCACCGACATGCAATCGCCTGCTGTCACGGTCTCGACAATTTGGTTGAAACCTATTTCGAAGCACGCGCAGACAATGGCGCCGCGATCGCGCTCAGCGGCGCCCGCGCGTCCGGCGAGAATGCGCAAGCGGTCGCGCGCATCAGAGGCGGCGCTATTAAGATGGTCAGCAGCGAACGTGCGCGAAACGGTGACCGGGCTCGCCGCCACGAACAAAGCGCCAATGAGTTGGTCGCCGTCGAAAATCGCGAACCGGTGTTGGCCACTGCGCTCGTCGCGATAGGCGAGCACGTCGGTCGTGCTGTCCGGTTCAAGATTGAAGTAAGTGCGGACGAACCCGTCCCAATGTCCGGGAGCCCGCTGGCCCGCAAGTTCAACGCGCCAGCCGGATTTTGCGGCAGCTAGGGCCCAATAGTCAGCAGGGATGGCAATTGGCTTGGCGCGGCTGACGGCAAAACCGTACCAGCGGGCCGCAAACCTTTGGACTGAAACCGGTGCGGCTTTGAGTTCTGGCTGGCCGGAAATTGGATCTGTGTTGGCGTTGATGAGCGAGCACACGCGGCCCGCTTTGGCCAATTGATCGGTCCAATGCATGGGCACGAAAACCGAACCATGACGCTGGCGCGTGGTGATAAGCGTGCGCACGATAATTCGACCGTGCGGGCTGCGGACCTCGGCAAGTTCAGCGTCTTCGAGACCGAGCCGTTGCGCGTCGTCGGGATGGATTTCGACAAACGGCTCGGCGATGTGGCTCATTAGGCGCGCGGTCTTGGCCGTCCGCGTCATGGTGTGCCACTGGTCGCGAATGCGGCCGGTATTCAGGACAAATGGAAATCCCGGTGTCGTAGAGCAGGCGAGCTGGCGATGAGGGGTCTCGACGAAGCGAGCGCGGCGATCGGAGGTGAAAAAATCTCCCGCGCCGAAAAACCGAGTTGAGTCGGGATCTGCACCCGCCGGCTGTGGCCATAGAAACGGGGTAAGAGCATCGTAGTCATTGAGCTTGATGCCGGCATAGCGGCTAATGTCGAAATCACGCGTTGCGTTGTTGTCGACACCCGATAACAGCGCGTGTTCGGCGAAAATCTCAGAGGCGTTCTCATAATTGAACTCGTTGTGGAAACCTAAGCGTTTTCCGACTTCAGCCAGTTGCCACCAATCGGCGCGCGCTTCACCAGGGGCTGCCAGAAATGCGCGTTGCCGCGATATGCGCCGTTCCGAGTTCGTGACGCTTCCGTCCTTTTCGCCCCAGGCCAACGACGGCAACAATACGTGGGCGTAAGCTGTGGTGTCGGTGTGGCGCGTGACGTCGGATACGACAACAAACGGGCAACCGCGCAGTGCCTCGCGCACGCTGTCGGCTTGCGGCATGCTGTCGACAGGGTTGGTCGCCATGATCCACAGCGCTTTGATGCGCCCGTCAGCAACGGCGCGGAACATATCGACGGCTTTGAGGCCCGGCTCGGACGCGATACGCGGCGAATTCCAAAACGATTGGACGATGCGGCGATGCTCGGCGTTGCCAAGCTCCATGTGACACGCCAGCATATTGGCCATGCCGCCAACCTCGCGCCCGCCCATGGCGTTGGGCTGCCCCGTGACCGAGAAAGGCCCCATGCCGGGCTTACCGATGCGGCCGGTCGCCAAGTGGCAATTGATAATGGCGTTGACCTTGTCGGTGCCGGATGTCGATTGGTTGACGCCTTGGCTGTAAACGGTGACAGTCTTCTCGGTGTCAGCAAAGAGCGCGTAAAAACTTTTGATGTCGCTTTCTGCCAACTCGGTGATCAATGCAATGTCGGCGATGCCCGTTGCCTTGGCGGTCGCGAGGGCAGCATCGAAACCAGTCGTATGCTGGTCGATGTATGCAGAGTCGATGATGCCCGTCTGCTCGAGATGAGCAAGCAGTCCGTTGAACAATGCCACGTCTGAGCCGGGAGCAATCTTCAGGTGCAGATCTGCAATCTCGCATGTCGCTGTCGCACGCGGATCGATGACGACAACCTTGGTGCCGCGCGCTTCCTTCGCCGCTGAAAGTCGCTGGAACAAGATCGGGTGACACCAGGCAAGATTGGAGCCCACAAGAACGACAAGGTCGGCAAGCTCCAAGTCTTCGTAAACGCCCGGCACGGTATCCGAGCCGAACGCCCGCTTGTGACCCGCGACCGACGACGCCATGCACAGTCGCGAGTTCGTATCGATGTTGGCTGAGCCGATGAACCCCTTCATCAGCTTGTTGGCAACGTAGTAGTCCTCAGTCAGAATCTGGCCTGACACATAAAATGCGACGGAGTCCGGTCCGTGCAGGGCAATCGTCTCGCGGAATTTTGCGGCAACGAGATCGAGCGCCGCGTCCCAGCTTGCTCGTGCTCCGTGAATGAGCGGGTGTAGTAGGCGGTCTTCGAGCGACAGAGTTTCGCCTAAGGCCGAGCCTTTTGAACACAGTCGGCCAAAGTTTGCTGGATGATCGGGATCACCGAAGATTTCCGCCGATCCGTCAGCGCGCGCGAGCGCCAACACACCGCAGCCAACTCCGCAATACGGACACGTGGTGCGTGTTGCGGCCGGCGGCTCATCACGCTGCATCGCGGGCCGTGAGCGTTGTGAAATCAAGTAGGAGTCTGCCGTTCTCGATGCGCACTGGCACTGTCTTGACCGCACCCGCGTCGGCGCCTTGCGCTTCGCCGGTCTTCAGGCTGATGACCCAATTGTGCAGCGGACAGGTGACGGAAGCGCCATGCACAATACCCTGCGATAGGGGGCCGCCCTTATGCGGACAGCGATCTTCGAGGGCAAAGGCTTCGTTTTCGGCTGTTCGGAAAACGGCAACGCATCCCTGGGCGGTTTTCACCACGCGAGCACCGCGAACGGGAATGTCGATGAGTGCGCCAGCGTCGACCCAGGCTTGCTGTGTCACTGTCATTCTGCGGCCTCTTTGATGCTGAAATCGGCAAGCGCTGCAAACTCGTGGGCATCTCGGCCATTGACGCGTTCACTCCACGGATCAGATTGCGCAAACTTTTGCGAGAACACGAAGCGGTCGTAGAGCGCGCGACGGCGTTCGACGTCATCCATGATCTGTTTGCGAATGGTATCGAGGCCGACGCGCTTGGCCCATTTGTAGATGCGCTCGAGATAGCGGCCCTGCTCGCGGTAGAGCTGGACCAATGCCGCGATCACCTCGATCGCTTCAGGTTCGCTATCGACGTGGCCAAGAACTTCCGTGCCCTTGATGTCGAGGCCAGCGGCACCAGCGAAGTGAATATCATAGCCGCTGTCGACGCAGATGACGCCGACGTCCTTGCAGGTCGCTTCCGAACAATTGCGCGGACAGCCAGAGACCGCCATTTTGACTTTGGCGGGCGTCCACGAGCCCCACATGAACTTCTCAATCTTGATGCCGAGACCCGTGGAGTCTTGCGTCCCGAAGCGGCACCAGTCGGTACCGACACACGTTTTCACGGTCCGCAATCCCTTGGCATAGGCATGACCCGAGACCATACCTGCCTTGTTGAGATCGGCCCAGACTGCGGGCAGATCTTCCTTCTTGACGCCGAGCATGTCGACGCGCTGACCACCAGTGACCTTTACCGCTGGAATTTTGAACTTATCGACCACGTCGGCGATCGCACGCAGCTCGTTGGCGCTCGTCATGCCGCCCCACATGCGGGGCACAACTGAATAGGTGCCATCTTTTTGAATGTTGGCGTGAACACGCTCATTGATGAAGCGAGACTGGCTGTCATCTTGGTATTCGCCCGGCCAAGTGGCGAGCAGGTAGTAGTTGAGCGCCGGGCGGCACTTGGCACAACCGCACGAGGTCTTCCATTCCAAGCCCTGCATCAGATCGGGGATCGTCTTCAGTTCTTTGGCGATGATGAGGCGGCGGACATCGTCGTGACCGAGCGATGTGCAGGCACACATCGGCTGCACAGCTGCAGGGTTATAACCTTCGCCAAGCGTTGCCTTCATCAGCTGCTCGACGAGACCAGTGCACGAGCCGCAGCTTGCAGAGGCTTTCGTATGGGCCCGCACTTCGTCAAGTGTTTTGAGTTTTTGCCCGGTGATGGCGCCGACGATCCTACCCTTACAAACGCCGTTGCAGCCGCAGATTTCTGCGTCATCGGGCAATGCTGCAACGGCCGCCATAGGGTCCAGGGATGGCCCTCCGGCAAAGCTCGGGCCGAAGATCAAAGTTTCGCGCATCTCGGCAATGTCGACGCCACGCTTCAACAGATCGAAGAACCAAGCGCTGTCAGCGGTGTCGCCATAGAACACGGCGCCGGCGAGCGTGTTGTCATTCAAGATGAGGCGTTTATAAATGCCACGGCTGGCGTCTCGCAGAACAATCTCTTCGCGATCTTTGCCCTCGGCAAAGTCTCCGGCAGAAAACAAATTTATGCCAGTGACCTTCAATTTCGTAGCGGTCGCGCTAGGCGTGAATGTTGCCGCCGCGTCGCCGGCAAGCTGAGCTGCAACGACGTTGGCCATCTCATAAAGAGGCGCCACGAGGCCGTAGCATTCGCCATACGCTTCGGCGCATTCGCCAAGCGCAAAGATGTCCGGATCGCTGGTCCGCATCGTCGGATCGACCACAATACCGCGCTTGACCGTCAAGCCGGCGTCTTTCGCCAGCGCCGAGTTGGGCCGGATACCAACGGCCATGACCACGAGGCTTGCGGGTAATTCCGTACCGTCTTTAAGGACGACGCCCTCGACCTTAGTATCGCCGAGGATCGCTTCGGTATTCGCTTTGGTGATGACCTTGATGCCGCGCGCTTCGACAGCACGTTGCAGCAAATGTCCGGCAGTGGTGTCGAGCTGGCGCTCCATCAGCGTTGGCATGAGATGAAGAACGGTGACATCCATGCCCTGGTCGCTGAGGCCAGCCGCTGCCTCCAACCCTAACAGACCGCCACCGATGACAACGGCCCGCCCGCGTGATTTGGCAGCGAGCAACATTGCTTGCACATCATCCAAGTCGCGATACGTCAAAACGCCAGCCAGCGTGCTGCCGGGCACGGGGATGACGATCGGCACGGAGCCGGTGGCGATGATCAGCTTGTCGTAGGCGGCTGTGACACCTCCTGAAGACGTCACGGTTTTGCCAACACGATCGATGGCCGTGATCCTATGGCCTTTGTAGAGCGTGACGCCGTGCTTCACGTACCAGCCGTCACCGTGAATGACGATTTGCTCGAAGGTTTTTTCCCCCGACAAGAGTGGTGACAGCATGATGCGGTCGTAGTTGACCCGCGGTTCAGCGTTAAAAATGGTGACGTCGTAAGTGCCGGGAGCTGACTCAAATAGTCGGTCGAGCGCGCGGCCTGGCGCCATGCCATTGCCGATGACGACGAGTTTTTCTCGCATTCCCAATGGCTTTCCCTCATCCCAAGGCAGCAGCCCGATCGGCAGCCCAGATCCTTGCTCGCAGCGCACTCCAAGCGAGGTAGCAACGCTCGTGCCAAAGTTAATTCGAGGGCCTGTAATTTTCTAATACATTGATTTTATTATATTTTATCGAGACTGTGCCGATCAGTAGCTCAGCCTGACCAGCCGGTTGCACTGCACAATTTTTTGGCGACATAGCAAAAGCATGATGAATAATCATGCATTCACGGGCGTTGATTAGAAATTAC
>JANOCZ010000156.1:0-9678 GCA_031412455.1 Hyphomicrobium sp.
TTGCAGATCGTCGCCGAGAAAAGTTCGGCCTTGGCGATCTTCGACTTCGACAATCCACAAGTCGGAATCAAAATTCCGTTCGCGCGCGAGATATGTCTCAGCTTCCTCGTCAGTGACAAAGCGGCCTTTGAGGGCTGCAACCCATCGCCGGTCGAAGTTGCCCTCATCGAGCCCGGCTGGTGCTGGAACAAACACCGCTGCCGTTCCATCCAGCCTCTGCACCTTGATGAAGATCGCGCCCGCGTCGTCGTCGCCATGACGTACGACAACGGCCATCGCGCCTTGTACGGCGCAGCGGCGCAGATACGCCTTCACCCATATTTCCGATTTGAGGCGCATCGATCCGCTTAATGACACTTCGGCCGGTGACGACGCACTACTTCTGCGCCGACTTGGTTTTGGCCGCGGGCTTGATTGAAGCCGTTCCCTGCATCCGTATCAAGCGGCTGACGAGCGGCCCTGAGATGCGCCCACTTTCGGCCAGTTTCTGATCGACTTCGAATTCACGAATGGCGCGGGCGGCGCGCTCATCGAGTTTGCCGTCGATCGGTCCTGGCGTATAGCCGAGCCCGGCCAACTGCTGCTCGACGCTGCGGGCAACGGCTTGCGCTTCGTCAGTCGCGACGTCATTGGCGCCGTGACGGGTTGCAGCAGCAGCTGAACTGCCAAGCACGATGCGGCGCAAAAGGTCGGGTGTCGCCTCGGCCGTCAGGGGCAGACCGTAATCGTATTCATAGGCCATGATGGCGGCTCGCGTGACCAAACCCGCGACGCCGTCGGGCTGACCGGCTTCATAGCCGCGCGTGTTGAGTTCGCGCTGGACGCCGCGAATAATTTCGCCGGCGCTGGCCGTATTCGCGCTTGGCTGGAGGGGCGTTGCATTAGCTGTTTGGTTGGGTTTCAAAACTGGGCCGCGCGGTGGTGATGCGGCAGGTGCGATGACCGGGCCAACGTTCTGCTGCTTACCGGCATCCGCCAAGGCCGCGCCCACGGTCGCTTCAAACGTGCGCGCCGTGACCGCTCTCGTCTCGATCCGGGATGAGGCAGACTTTTCCTGCAGCCAAAATAGATTGATGCAGACCGACGCTAGGAGAATGGCTGACGCGAGCGTCGTAAGTTTTAGATCACCGGCCGTCATCTCATCCCCACAAGCCGCGCAATTTTTCCGCGGCGATTATCGGCTTCCAGCCATTAACGTCTTCTTAACCGCGAACTTCTTCTTCACGCGGCCGTTAGTTCGTCGGTGCCGGGCGCGCCTGATCTCCAGCAATGCCCGTTCAGGCGCGGCCCAATCGATACAAATTGATTCAAACTTGCTGAGAACTTGGCAGAAAAGCTGCTCGAATTGCATCGCCCGTCGATGCGTTTTCTCAAAGTCCCGATGCTATGACTACGCCCACGAGGAACTAGAACCACGGCCCGCACGAGTTACGTTGTGCCGGCGTCAAGGGTGAAGGTCATGGGATTGTTTAGACTAGCAGCGGTGGTAGCAGTGGGCGTTTCGCTGCTGCCGGCCGAGCGCGAAAAACAGGAACAGCTTTATCAGCGCGCAGCCTCGGCTGCGACCTGGACGCTGACATTTTGCGATCGTAACGCTGCGACTTGCGCCCAAGCGTCCAACCTGTGGGCCGATTTCTCAAAGAAAGCCGAGTTCGGTATCAAGCTTGCCTACGATGTGATGCGCGACAGCGAAAACGGCTCGAGCAAGACGGCGTTTCTTCCCCTATCCAACGATGAGACCGCAACGGCCACGCCGGCTGTTGGGCATACGCTGACACCGCAGGATCTGAAGCCCGCGTGGCGCGGCAAAACGGCTAACAAGTCCGGCATCTAGGCGCCGAGTTCGTCCATCTCCTTGCGCGGCTGGGGTGCAAGCACCTATGTGAGTTGAGAGAGCGCGCCACGTGGCTCGTGCCTTTCATCGGACCACATCATGACCAACGCCGCCAAGCTTGCCGACATTCAATCCGACTTCGAATTGCTCGAGGACTGGGAAGATCGCTATCGCTACGTCATCGAGCTTGGCCGCGCGCTGCCGCCATTTCCAGAGACGCTCAGAACCGATGCCAATAAGGTTCGCGGCTGTGCCAGTCAGGTGTGGCTGGCGACGAACCTCCTCGAGCGGCCGGGTGCTGAACCGGCGCTGTCGATGCAAGGCACCAGCGACGCCATGATCGTTCAGGGCCTGATCGCCGTCTTGGAAGCGGTCTACAACGGCAAACCGATCCGGCAAATTCCTGACATCAACGCCGAAGACGTTTTTGCCGGCATGGGCCTCAAGGAGCACTTGACGCCGCAGCGCTCGAACGGCCTTGCTGCGATGGTCGCGCGCATTCGGGCCGATGCCGCCGCCATGAGTGCTGCCTGAAAATCGCGCGGTGTTTCTTCGTCATTCCCACTCAGACACTGCTGTGGTTGATCTTCGGTTTGAAATCGGCGGTGCCCCAATGCGACGGCCCGGCGCGTGATGAGGCTGGAACTCCGCTTGCTGTGGCGAACCCATAATGCCGGGCCAAGTTGCGCAGGGCGATGACCAGCACGACCTTGCCGGAGCGTTGCGGCCAGCCGCTCGCTTTCTCGACCTGTTCGAGACCTCGTAGAAAGCAGCACACGTCAATCAGCATTCCCGACAGATCCGGCCCGACGGCACGCAAGGCGAGACGCACGCGTTCGCGCGCGGCTAAAATGTGATCGTTGAGTTCGGCTGCGTGGTCGGGCGCGCCGCGTTGCACGCCGCCGGCGCTCAACAGCATGTCCCAGTTGGCCGTGATGTTCGGCGTCATCCGCGCGAAGAAAAAGTCGGCACGCAGCTTTTCGCCTGCATTCAGTTCGGCGTCTGACAACATCGGCCGGCCGTCTTTGTCTTTGCGCCGTGCGAGCCAGGCCAGCGGACTTTCGTCGAGATTGAGGAGCGGCGCGCTGGCGCCCTCTTCCCCATCCGACGCCGGCGTCGGCGTATCCATCTGAGCGACCATGAGAATCCCCCGGGTTCGTTTTGAAAGCGGCGATAACGGCAGCTGCGATCAAGCTTTCACATTCGGCCGCAGAACCATCACCGGCACCGCCCATTCGAGCAGGTTCAGCACGTGATCGAAAACTGGATCATCGCGGCGGTCTTCGACGATCAGACAGGCGTGCGATACCGTCGTGCGATCGCGCCCAAACAGCCGGCCGGCCGAGGCCATCGACAAGCCACAGCCGACGTGCGCGAGGTACATCGCGACTTGGCGGGCTAACGCGACGCGCGCAATGCCCCGGCTCACCTTGTCAAGCGCTTCGCCATCAACTCCGAAAACGCGCGTTACCGCGAGTTCGATCGCCAAACGCATCTGCCGGCTGAGGTGCGGCGACGAGCTGTCGAAATAGCTCGCAGCAGTGCCGGCGGAGACTTCGGCTTGGATATCGGCACGGCAGGCTGAAGCACGAGATGAAGGCGCAGCAAGGCTCATCATGGGACCATCCATAAAGTTGAACACGTCGGTGATGTTGAGGTGATGCCGGCAACTTTCGCCGGGAGAGGAAGGCGGCGCTTTTCCGCAGTCAGCATTTTCCCCGCTGACCGTTTGGACCTTACACCAATTTTGGTCGCGGGCTCGTGGAAGCTGCGGCTATCGTGAACGAGGGGGATAAGTCATTTACCATCCTGCGCGTTGTGCTTGCACTTTGCGTCTGGCGGTGGGCCGTCGCGACGGCGCGAGAAAAAAGTTATCCCCGCCGCTCCGCCATGCCCGCACTCTCGCGTCATGAAAAAATCATCCCGACGCTACACACAACCGAGCCGCCCTTTTACGCCGCCCGCACTGAAACCCAACCCGCTCAACGCGCGTCCTCCGCCGTGCGATCGTCAGCGGCGGAGCGAGCTTGCACGGCTGTTGCCGCTATGGCCGAAGGAACTCGAAGATTTATCGCTCGAGGGGCGCCGGCACATCATTCGCGCGCTGGCGCGAGCCCTGCGTTGCGAACGAACGCGCGGCCGCGGCGGCCACTGGGCTTATGATCTCGCACGCCACGCCGCATTGTTGCGCTGCTACCGCGACGAGCGCGCCGCTCTCGTAAATTTAGAAAAAGGCCCGCTCGAGGGCGGGCCTAATTTCAAGAAACGGGTCTGACAAGCGAACTCTATTTCTCGCGCCGTGTTCCAAGGCCCATGCGCTTGGCCAGCTGAGAGCGCGCTTGAGCATAATTCGGCGCCACCATCGGATAGTCGTGCGGCAGACCCCACTTCTCGCGATATTCTTCCGGCGACAAGTTGTAGTGCGTGCGCAGGTGCCGCTTCAGCGACTTGAACTTCTTGCCGTCTTCAAGACAGATGATGAAATCTGGCATCACGGATTTCTTGACGGCGATCTTCGGCTTGGCTTCTTCGCGCTCGAGCGGCACGACCTTGCCGGCAGCCCGGCTCAGGGCCGCATGAGTTTCGGCGATCAGCGCCGGTAGCTCGGTCGACGAGACCGAATTGTTGCTGACAAAAGCCGCCACGATCGACGCCGTAATATTGACGAGCTCAGGGGGGGCTGCGGGATCCGTGGTCATGCTTTCTCAGCCTTATCTCTATGCAATCTGTGGCCGTTATCTTCAGCCGCAATTTCTGGACGTGCGCCCAGCATCGACAAGTTCGATCTACTTTGTCACGGATAACCTAGACTAGGTCAAACAACGAGCTCGATTCACCTTAGCGGACGGGCAATTCAACGGCGCCATGGCCGACGAACTCTTGCTCAGAGTCGATAGCATTTGAAATCGATTGTCAATCACCACCAGTTGAACAGCTGGCCGGCATCTATATTATAGCTAAAGCTTGCGCAATCTTGACTTGCCAAGGGCAATCTCGGTGTACTTGAACCATCTTCGAGCGCAACGCTGTTTGGTCTTGCTGTTCGAAAGCTGGCGTTCGAAAAGGCTCACACATTGGCTGGGCTTCGGCCGTGCCTCGAAACCGGCCTTGGGCCTGCGAAATCCGAAAGCAGCTGCATGACACTTCCCCTTATCCCGTCTGCGGACGTCGCGCCCTCGTCGCCGGCGCTTGCTCGGCCCCATTTGCCACCCGTGGCTGAGCGCAAGCCGGTTTCGACTTTTCACCACGGCATTGCCCTCGTGGACGACTACGCGTGGCTGCGAGCCGCCAACTGGCAGGAGGTCATGCGCCAGCCCGATGTTCTCGAACCCGACATCCGCGCCTATCTCGATGCAGAAAACGCCTACACCGCAGCGACGCTCGCGCCGACCGAGGCGCTGCAGGAGACGCTGTTCAAAGAAATGAAGGGGCGGCTCAAAGAGGACGACGGTCAGGTGCCCCAGCCGCACGGCCCGTTCGAATATTTTCCGCGCTTCGTCAAAGGCGGCCAGTACGCGCAGCTCTGCCGCATCGCGGCTGGCGGATCAACCGAGGCCGCGACCGTCCTGCTCGACGGCAACGTGGAAGCGGCCGGCAAAAAATACTGGGACCTCGGCGGTGCAGCGCATTCGGGCGATCACAAGTTGCTTGCCTACGCGACCGACGACAAAGGCTCTGAACTCTACACAATCCGGATCCGCGACATGGCGAGCGGAGCCGACCTCGTTGATGAGATTCCCGACACGCGCGGCGGCATGGTTTGGGCACTCGACGGGCGCACGCTGTTTTACGTCCGCGTCGATGACAATCACCGCCCGCTCTACGTCTACCGCCATCTCGTGGGCACGCCCGCGTCGGCCGATGTGCTCGTCTACGCGGAACAGGACACCGGTATGTTCGTCGGCGTCGATGCCACGCAATCGAAGCGCTTTATTCTGATCGACGTACACGACCACGATACGAGCGAAGTGCACCTGATCGATGCTGCTGATCCAACGGGCGCGCCGCGCTTGATCGCTGCCCGCCGAGCCGGCCATCAGTATGGCGTCGAGCATCACGGCGACCGATTGCTGATCACGACCAATTCCAACGATGCGGAAGATTTCCGAATCGTCGAAGCGCCGGTCAGCGATCCTATTGAGCCAAACTGGCGCGAGATCGTACCGCACAAGCCCGGCCGCCTGATCATCGAGGCGGCGGTGTTCGCCGATCATATGGCCCGCCTCGAACGCGAGGACAGCCTGCCGCGCATCATCGTCACGCGGTTTTCCGACGGCGCCGAGCACACCATCGATTTTGCTGAAGACGCGTATGCGCTCGGGCTGTCGTCGGGCTACGAGTTTGACACAACGCGTATTCGCTTCGTGTATTCGTCGATGACGACGCCAGCTGAAACCTACGACTACGATATGGAAACGCGGGTGAGAACGCTGCGCAAGCGCCAAGAAGTGCCCAGCGGTCACAACCCCGCCGATTACGTGACGCGCCGACTGTTTGCTCGGGCCGCCGACGGCGAGCTGGTGCCCGTCACGTTGCTCTACAAAAAAACAACGCCGCTCGACGGCTCAGCGCCGCTCCTCCTCTACGGCTACGGCGCTTACGGCATCGCCATGCCGGCGTCGTTCTCGACGGGCCGCCTGTCGCTCGTCGATCGCGGCTTCATCTTTGCGGTCGCCCATATTCGCGGCGGAAAAGACAAGGGCTATCGCTGGTACACGGACGGCAAGCTCGCGCGGAAGACCAACACCTTCTCCGATTTCATTGCCGCTGGAGAATTTCTGGTCGAGCAGGGACTGACGCGCCGCGGCCGTATCGTTGCCAATGGTGGCTCGGCTGGCGGCATGCTGATGGGGGCGATTGCCAACATGGCACCCGACCTGTTCCTCGCCATCATCGCCGACGTGCCCTTCGTCGATGTGTTGAACACGATGCTGGATAAGGATCTGCCGTTGACGCCGCCCGAATGGCCCGAGTGGGGCAACCCGATTACCAGCCTCGAGGATATCGAAGCGATCCGCCGCTACTCTCCCTACGACAACGTCACGGCGAAGGCCTACCCGCACATTCTCGCGCTGGCCGGGCTCACCGATCCGCGCGTCACCTATTGGGAGCCGGCTAAATGGATCGCCCGGTTGCGCGCCGTGAGCCAGGGCGACAACGTGATCATGCTCAAGACAAACATGGGCGCGGGACACGGCGGCGCGTCCGGTCGCTACGACAGTTTGAAAGATACGGCGCTCAACTATGCATTCGCGATCACGGTCGCGGGGGTAGCCGATAGTGCGGCTTGACGTTTATCGAAGCTGCCGACCCATCCAGCCAATTGAACGTTTGTCACTTCGACATCGCGTAAGACGCTGCTAACGATATGATAGGATGTACGCAGAAAATCCTAAAACAGATAAAATTTTAGGTAATTACGAAAGCGGTTGAAAACCGCACCTGCGTAGAGATGGCTCATGTTGTAGCTGTCTACGGATCATAAATTCCATGCGTCGCCCCAGTTCGAAAATCGCGCATTTCGCGCACCACGATGGTGGCAGCGTTGCCATTGCTTTCGGTTTGGCGACGATCCTTTTGTTCGCGATGATCGGCGCGGCTCTCGACTACGGCAAATGGCACAATGCCTATATGCACGTTGAAACGACGCTCGACCGCGCGCTGCTCGCTGGAGGCCGGCAACTACAAACCCATCCGACAGAACCGCAATTGGCGCTCGAGGCGGCACGGAGGTTTTTTGACGAAGCGGTACCCCGCGGCGTCGAAGTGCAGAATCCTTACGCCGATTTCGATATCACTGAAAAAGGTATGGCAATCGAAGGGACCGTTCGCGGCAAGGTCGCCACACCATTCCTGAGTCTCATCAACATCGACAACTTAGCTATCAACACGAAGCAGAAGGTGGCCTTCAACGTCGGCGGCGGCAGCGGCAGCAAGCTCGAGGTTGCCCTCATGCTCGACGTCACTGGCTCGATGTGCGGCAACGGCGAAGGGCCATGCACGTCGTCAGTCAAAATGGATGCGCTGAAGACGGCCGCCAAGGATCTCATCCGAATTGTCGTCATCGAAGGCCGGGACACGCGCGCCGCCATTGTGCCGTTTTCGACCCGCGTCCGCATCGGCAAAGATTCCGGAGGGCAAACCGCCGCGCTGATGAAGTCGTTGACCGGCATGCAGCCGACGTGGAGCGGTTGGAACAGCGAATGCGACTCCTCATCCGGCGGCGGCGGCTCCGAAGGCAGCGGCACCTGGGCATGTTCCAAGTGGACGCCGAAGGAGCGCAACAACTTGAAGATCATGCCGTGCGTGTCCGACCGCACCGGACCGCAACAGTTCACCGATGCAGCGCCTGGAGCTAACGCCTGGCTTAACGCTCACGCAGGCAACCGCTTTCCGTTGAGCTGGGACAGTTCGGATACACCAATCACATCGGGCCTGGGTAAATCTGCGGGCGACGCTGCTGGTCAGTGGAACTACACCGAGGACGGAAATTGCGCCGATATCATGGGCGAAAACGCTATCATGCCGTTGACGAATGTTCCCGATGAAATCGCCAACCGCATCGACAACCTTGAAGCTTATGGCTCGACGGCTGGCGCACTCGGCACGGCGTGGGCCTGGTACATGCTGTCGCCGAACTGGTCGAATGTTTGGACGGGCACTAGTGCGCCTGGCCCTTACGCCGATCTATCGGCCGTCAGCTCTGGCGGCAGGCCCAAGCTGCGCAAGATTGCGGTGCTCATGACAGATGGCGATTACAACACGCATCGGACCGACAAGGACGCGTCACCCAACATGGTCTCGCAGAACGCCAAAACTCTGTGCGCGAACATGAAAGCGCAAGGCATCGAAATCTTCACGGTTGGCTTTGAACTCGATCAATTGCCGGCGACCAACCGCGCGATGGCGATCGACACGCTGCAAGCATGCGGCACCGACGTCAATCATTTCTACAATTCGATCGACGAGAACCAGCTGAAGGAGAGTTTCCGCGACATCGCCTTGAAATTGTCGGAGCTCTACGTCGCAAAATAGCGCGGGCGTATTCAATCCGTCCTAGCGTTCAGACGGGCTCGAGCGGCCGGCGATGCTGCATGATCGCGACCAGGGTCGCCAACAATTGGGCCTCGTCGTAGGGTTTGCTGACGACGGGAATGTTCTCCATGTTCGGCGCAATCATGCCGACATCGGTGAAGCCCGTTGCAAACACAAACGGTACATCCAACAGTTTCAGTTCCTCGGCGACGGCCGCCGACGTGCCATCCTCGAGCTTCAAGTCGAGGATCGCCAAATCGAAGCGCTGGCTCGCTAAGGCGACGAGCGCCTGCGCGACCGTCGCGGTCGATATGACTGAAGTAATTCCGAATCCCGACAACATGCGTTCGAGATCCATCGCAATTAAAAGCTGATCTTCGACGATCAGCACTTGGAGGTTGGGAACTCCAATCATCGGTGTCCGTTCAAATTAACTTTGCACCGATTTCCGCTACTGACTTCAGCCAAAATAATGCTAAATCCCATGAGTAAGGTCTTCTGCCGCGCCCGCGACACCCACCTCAAAAAAAGCCGACGAACCGGTCGACGACGCTGCTTAGCGCATGCGCTTTGCCGGGTCTGTTCACTTGTGCACTTTCACAGAAAGTCCGGGGCCGTCCTTATGACCATCGATACGCCGTTACCGACGACCAAAGACATTGTAGGCAACAATCTGCTGCGCGCCTTGCGGCCGGCCGATTATGATCTGTTGCAGCCACATTTAACTTGGGGGCAGGCCGAGGCTGGCCGCTTGCTCTACCGGCCTGGCCAGAACGTCGAGCGCGTCTATTTTCCATGCGATGCGACGC
>JANOCZ010000157.1:0-4664 GCA_031412455.1 Hyphomicrobium sp.
CGCACGCGGTGGCGGCATCAGGGATATTGGGGTGGTCAAGGGAGGTGCGCGACGCAAAAGTCACACACATCGTAGGCGGCGAGGAAAATCTGCCACAATCCCGGCGCAGTCACCTATTTGAAGCGGGGGGTGCGTCGGTTCTTCCGTCGGCAGCTTCACCTGAATCTGACTTCATTGCGTTTTTCCTGGTCTGAGTTTGAGTTCTCACCCTTTCCGTTTTTTCTCCGGCTATCCAAGTTTCACGCGCGCCAACAGGACATTGCCATGACACCCCCTACGGTCGATCGCCGGTCGGTCCTGACGACGACACTGTCGATGGCCGCAACCGTCGCCTTTGTGCGTGGCCTGGCTCATGGCGGACTGGCACACGCCGGGGTAGCCACGGATCCCGTGGTGGCGCCCGCTCCCGCGCCGGCATTTTCCAGCGGCAACGTAAAGACGATGGCAAAGGCGTTGGCTACTGCCGACTATGTTAAGCCAACCGTCGAGCTTCCAGAGCCGTTCAACAATCTTGGTTATGATCAGTACCGGGATATCCGGTTTCGCCCAGACAAAGCGATTTGGCGGGGGGAGAAGCTCGAATTTGAAGTTCAGCTGTTTCCCATGGGCTGGCTGTATGAGATGCCGGTCGAGATTCACGTCGTCGAAGATGGGCAGGTCAGGAAGCTTCAGGCTGACGCTAATCTCTTTGCGCTTGGACCCTTAATTGGTGAGGGGCCACAAGCTGCTCCGTACGGGTTCTCCGGACTGCGGATCCATGGACCGATCAATCGTGCGGATTATTTTGACGAGTATGTCGTGTTTCAGGGCGCGAGTTACCTTCGCGCGGTCGGGCGTGGGCTGAACTACGGAGCGTCAGCGCGGGGGCTGGCCATTAACACGGCGCGGCCTGGCGGCGAAGAATTTCCCTTCTTCCGGTCGTTTTGGATCGAAAAGCCAAAGCCCGGTACGCCGGAGATCGTCGTGCATGCGCTGTTGGACAGTCCCTCAACGACGGGCGCCTACCGATTCACTATACAACCTGGCGAAGCGACGATCATGGACGTCGAAGTCACCCTTTATCCGCGCAAACAAATTCCGTATGCGGGGATCGCGCCGCTGACGAGCATGTTTCTGCACGGCCCAGGTGACCAACGTCCGTCAAAAGATTTCAGGCCGTCCGTACACGACAGCGAGGGGCTCGCTATTTGGAACGGTCATGGTGAATTGATATGGCGGCCCATCGTTAATCCAAAGACGCTGCAAATAAGTGCGTTTACGGACAAGGATCCAAAGGGGTTTGGGCTTTGGCAGAGGGGCCGAAACTTTCAGGACTTTCAGGATCTCGAAGCGCACTACGAGCGCCGGCCCTCAGTTTGGGTCGAGCCGAAGGGGACTTGGGGTGACGGGTTTATCGAACTCGTCGAGATTCCGGTCGAGGATGAAATTCACGATAACGTCGCCGTCTATTGGAAGCCGGCTAAGCCATTCGAGCCGGGATCTACGTATTCATTCGAATACCGGTTGCGTTGGGGCGAGAACATCCCGGCGGCATGGTCCGGTGCCCGCGTCGCAAAGACGCGCGTTGGAACCGCGAAAAAGCCGGACACGTTGTTGTTTGTCCTCGATTACGAGGGTTTGGCGGTGAAGGACGTGCGCGATCTTCCGGTGGCCGATGTACGGAGCACAGCGGGGACAGTCTCGAACATTGTTGTGCAACGAAACCCCGACATATCCGGCGTCAGGGTCACGTTCGAACTGAGTCCGGGTTCAGTCGATCTCATCGAGATGCGGACGGTCCTCAAAGTGGCTGAGCAGGCGATATCAGAAAGTTGGGTCTATCGATGGACCAAGCCGTAAATGAAAATTTTGTAGATGCCGCCGCGCCGGTCGTGAAGGACGCGGGGCCGTGGGCGCATCTGCCAGCTGCCGCGCCACTCGCAATGCCGGTCCAGGATTTCAACCGACGGATCGAGCTTGCCGCGAAAACTATGAGACGCGGATATTGGGTGCCGCGCGCGGCTATTTTTGCCGGGGCGGCCGTTCTCACTGCGGCGTTCGGATACGAGCTGTTTGGCATTCTGGCGTTCGCGGTCATGACGCCGCTGCAGTTCTTGTTTCTCATTCTATCGACGATTTCCTTCGGCTGGATCGCGCTCGGCAGCCTCAGCGGCGCCATTGGATTTCTCCCACTGTTTGCCGGAGAGCGCGCTGATTCAGTGCCGGTGCCCAGGTCTGACGATCCGCTCACAACGCGTACCGCATTACTATTTCCCGTCTATCACGAGGATCCGACGCGGGTGGCCGGCGCTATCGAGGCGATGTCCGACGAACTTCGGGAGCTCGGCCGGACCGGTTTGTTCGATATCTTCGTGCTGTCAGACACGCGCGGCGACTTAGACGGGGCGTGGGAGGCGCGCGTTTATCAAGCACTCGGCGCCAAACTGAGAGCTGGCGACGCGCGGTTTTACTATCGCCGGCGGCTCGAAAATCATGCTCGAAAGGCTGGAAATATCGCCGAGTGGGTTGGTCGGTTCGGCAGCGCCTATGAGAACTTTGTCATTCTCGATGGCGACAGCATCATGGCTGGGCAAACCCTCGTTACGCTCGCGCAGGCCATGGAGCAAGATCCCGAGGCCGGGCTTATCCAATCGGTACCGCGGCTTGTCGGTGGTACAACTTTGCTCCAGCGGCTGCAGCAATTTGCCAGCAACGTTTATGGTCCAGCGGTTGCTGCGGGACTTTCTTTTTGGCATCGCGACCAGGGAAATTATTGGGGACACAACGCGATCATTCGAACCGAAGCGTTCGCGAGCGCGGCCGGACTGCCAGATCTTGAAGGGCGCAAGCCATTTGGCGGGCACATCATGAGCCATGACTTTGTCGAGGCCATTCTGCTGCAGCGCGCCGGCTGGGGCGTGCACATGATGTCCTCGCTTGAGGGGTCGTATGAAGGGATGCCGCCAAACATCGTCGACGTCGTCACGCGGGACCGGCGCTGGGCGCAAGGAAACTTGCAGCATTTAGCGATTGTTTCGCAGCCGGGCGTCACGGCCATGGGCCGCGTGCATCTTGGGATGGGCGCGGCGTCGTATTTGATCTCCGGCGTCTGGGCGATGTCGCTGGCCGTCGGACTGGTGCTGGCGCTGCAGGGGCAGCAGATCATTCCCAGCTATTTTCAGGATTCCAAGACACTGTTTCCGATCTGGCCGATCATCGATCCGGGTGCCGCGTTACGATTATTTCTCGCAACATTGTGCGTGGTGCTATTGCCGAAAGGTCTTGGTCTTATTCTGGAGTTAAAGCGCGCGCGGATCGCCGGTGATTGGATACACGCCATCCGCAGTACGCTCGGCGTCATGTACGAGACGGTGTACTCGATGCTGATCGCGCCGATCTTAATGCTTACTCAGACGGTTGGTTCGATCCAAATTTTTGCGGGCCTCGACTCTGGCTGGAAAGCGCAAAAGCGCGACGATGGTGCGTTGAGTTTTGAAGACGCGATGGTGTTTGCGCGTTGGCACACGGCTATCGGCATCATCGTCGGCGTCATTGCGTGGACAGTCTCGCCGGGGCTTCTCGCGTGGATGGCGCCCGTGGTGCTCGGGCTGCTGCTCGCTGGGCCAGTGAGCTGGATCACGTCGCGGCGTGCCGGTTGGTTGGCGAATTGGGTTCTCGGCACGATTGAGGATCGGAAGCCGCCAGCAATTCTCGTTGCGACCGAGGCACGATCGCTCGAGTGGGCGAAGCGGCTACCTGGCGCAGAGAACGCTCAACTCCTCGCTGAGGCTGCGTGAGGCGATTGCGACCCTTCACGTCTTGGCCGTGCTTTGTGCCCCGCGCAGAGAGCGAAAGAGTTCGGCGAAGATTTCGCGCACACGTAAGGGTTCGGCATCGAGAAATGGCAATGGCCGGATGACGTCCACGGCCGCGACGCCTAATCGTGACGTCAAAGCGCCGTTGAAAGCGCCTTCGCCCAATCGTCGCGACAATCGCCGGAGAACATCTTGCCCCAGGAATTGACCTAGCAGGTCGTCGGTCATGGCGACGCCGCCCGTTGCAATGATGTGGCCAACAATCAGACGCGCAAGCCGCAAGCCGCCCAGCGTGCCTGGCCGTCCACCATAAAGGCCTGCGAGATTCCTGAACATGCGCAGGTTATCGACCAACACGAAGCCGACTGCGATCCATAAAATCGGAGAGAGCGCAGTCACGGTCGCGACTCGTTTTGCTGTCTTTAAAATCAGGCGGCGCGCTTCAATATCGAGGGGTGCCAGCAATTCGCGGTCGGTGAGACGCAACAGATCACCCGGCGCCAACACGTCGCCCTTATGATCGGCGAGGCGAGACAGGCCCCAGGCCATATCGGGACGGCCGGCGTAATGCCCGGCTAGTGCCGTTACGGCGACGCGCTCTTTTTGCAAATCTGGTTGAGCGATGACCTCGCGAATAGATTTTCTCAAGCGCGAGAGACGCGCGAGCCGACTGAAGCCGATCAATTCACGCAGAAGTACGATCGTCAGAGACAGCGCGATGACGCCCATCAGTCCAGCGGCGAGCCAACCTACCCAGTCCTGACGTTCAAGGGCGACGGCGACGAAGCGGCTAAACCAGAGACCCGCGGCCAGTAATGCCAGCGCTACCATAGCTGACAAAAGCACGCTGCCCCAGCGGATACCGCGTTT
>JANOCZ010000158.1:0-1777 GCA_031412455.1 Hyphomicrobium sp.
CTGCATCGCGACGCGCTCGAATGGGCGACCACCCGCGGCGCACGCTCGGGCCGCGTGGCGTGGCAGTACATCCTCGACCTCGCCGGCCGCAAAGGCATCCACCTCGATCTCGACTAACTCCCCGCGCCTTCCGGCCGGCTCTCTCCACATCCGCGCCTTCCGGCCGGCTCCGCGAAGCGGAGTCGGAAGGCGCAATGAAAAAAGGCCGGACCCTTGCAGGTCCAGCCTCTCCAGTCTTCCCTCGTACTTTGCGCGCGGCAAACTTGATTTGCCCCCAGCACGAAACTCTTAGATTTTCTCCATGAACGGCGTCGGATCGACGGGCTTGGAGCCCTGACGCAATTCGAAGTGAACTTGCGGCTGATCGACGGTGCCGGTTTTACCAGCCTTGCCGATGACCTGCCCGCGTCTGACCTTGTCGCCGCGCTTGACGAGCAATTCGTCGTTGTGCGCGTAGGCCGTGACCCAGCCGTTGTCATGACGCAGGAGCACGAGGTTGCCGTAGCCCTTGAGTTCGCTACCGGCATAGGCGACGACGCCACCTTCGGCCGCGTGCACATCGGTGCCGAGTGGGACCGACATGTTGATGCCGTCGTTGTGCGTGCCGTCGGGCCGTCCGCCGAAACCAGCGATGACCCGGCCGCTGACCGGCCAGCGCAGCTTCGAGGAATCGCCCGCCTGCGTTGCGGCCTGGGTAGCCGCCGCGACTTTCGCCGGTGCTGGAGTCGCAGCCCTCACTTCAGGTACGGCATCGGTGGCTTTGTCATTCAACGCTGCGACCTGACGTCCGCCATTGATGACCGTCGGCTGCGTTGTAGTCATCCGCGGCGCGGCGGCAGGCACGACTGCCGGCAAGGCGGGTGCTGCTGGCTGTGCGATTGCCTCGGCCGCAGCCAACGCAGCGCCAGGGCGAACTTTCAACACCGTGCCAGGCATGACTTTACGCGGATCGGTTATGCCGTTGACGTTCTGCAACTCCGAAAAGTTGACCTTGTTGGCACGCGCGATCTTGTAGAGCGAGTCACCGGGCTGAACGGTGTACGTCGCCGAATACTTGGCGAGCACGTCGGGCGACGGCGGCGACATCGGTACGGATGGCGCAGCGACGGGCGACCGGGTCGGCGCCGCTGTGGCTTCAAGCGCTCCAGAGTGCTTTGAGCCAGGCAGCACGAGTTTCTGGCCGGGCCGCAGCGTCGGGTTGGTCATCTGGTTAGCGGACATCAGCTCGGCCAGCGAAACGTTATGGCGCTTCGACAGCCCATAGAGCGTATCGCCCGGCTGGACATCGATGGTCTCGCCGCCCGCAACCGCTGCTGGCTGATACGACGGGGCAGACGCCGCTGGCGTATATGTGGGAGACTCCGGTGCCGCAGCCATCCGCGACCGATTCCAATCCTGATCAGAATAGGTCTTGGCCGTCGAGACGGGGCTGACGGGCGATACGGACTGAGATGGCGTCACGTCCGGCAACGCCGCGACCTCGACCGACTTCGCTCCAGCCCCGTAAGGACCGCGCGGCGTCGCCCGGGACAGCGTGTTGTCGTAATCGGACGCCGAGCGCACGTTCTCGTGCGGCACCGGTTTGGCGCGAACGGCTTCGGGTGGATCATTGAGATTGAAAGACGCGCTGTCAAAACGCGTGACGTCGGCACTACAGCCGGCGAGGACAATTCCCGTCAGGGCGGCGGAAACGATTGCGGCGCATTGCTTTGTTTTGAGGTCAAAACATAAGCGACGGCCAAAGCCAGTCAAATAAATCATGGTACGCACCTCTACT
>JANOCZ010000159.1:0-1611 GCA_031412455.1 Hyphomicrobium sp.
GAAGCGACCGTCCGGCGCATTGCGCGGCTGGCGCGCATCAAAGTCACGGACGCGGAGGCGAAAAGCCTCGAAAAGGAACTGTCTGGCATTCTCGATTGGGTGAAGCAACTCGACGAGGTCGATACAGCGGCCGTCGAGCCGATGACCCGCGTCGTGCCGATCGCCATGAAAATGCGCACAGACCATATCACCGACGGCGAGATTGCCGCCGCCGTGACCGCCAACGCGCCGTTGGCCGAAGACAACTTCTTCGTCGTCCCCAAGATCGTGGAGTAGGCCATGTCCACGACCGACCTGACAAAACTGACACTCGCGCAAGCGCGAGACGGCCTAAAGGCAAAGTCCTTTAAAGCGGTCGAGCTGACCGACGCATTTCTCGCAGCCATCGAGAAAGCCAATCCGGCGCTCAACGCTTACGTCCTGCCGACGCCCGAACATGCGCGCGCGCAGGCCAAGGAAAGTGACAAGCGCCTCGCCGCTGGTAAAGCCGGCCCGCTCGAAGGCCTGCCGCTCGGCAACAAGGATCTGTTCTGCACAAAAGGTATTCGCACGACGGCCTGCTCGCGCATTCTCGATGATTTCAAGCCGGCCTATGAATCGACGGTCGGCCAGAATCTGTGGACCGCCGGTGCGGTCATGCTCGGCAAGCTGAACAACGACGAATTTGCGATGGGCTCGTCGAACGAAACAAGCGCTTTCGGCAACGTCGTCTCCCCGTGGCGCCGCAAGGGCCCCGACGGCAAACCATCATCCGACAAACTCGTACCGGGCGGCTCGTCGGGCGGCTCGTCGTCGGCGGTCGCAGCGAACCTGTGTCTTGCCGCCACCGCAACCGACACCGGCGGCTCGATCCGCCAACCCGCAGCATTGACCGGCACCGTCGGCATCAAGCCGACCTACGGCCGCTGCTCGCGCTGGGGCATCGTCGCCTTCGCGTCATCGCTGGATCAGGCCGGCCCGATTGCGAAAACAGTGCGCGACGCCGCTATCATGCTGAAAGTCATGGCGAGCCACGATCCCAAAGACACGACGTCGATCGACGCTCCGGTGCCCGACTACGAAGCTGATCTGAAGAAGGGCATCAAGGGACTTCGCGTCGGCGTACCGAAGGAATATCGCGTCGATGGCATGTCGGCGGAGATTCAGAAACTGTGGGACGATGGCATCGCCTGGCTAAAAGCTGCCGGCGCGACGATCCACGACATCTCGTTGCCACACACCAAATACGCCCTGCCGGCATATTACATTGTCGCTCCCGCCGAAGCCTCATCAAACCTCGCCCGCTACGACGGCATGCGCTACGGCCTGCGCGTGGCTGGCAACAATCTGACCGAGACGTATGAAAACACCCGCGCCGCTGGATTTGGCGCCGAAGTCCGCCGCCGCATTCTGATCGGCACTTACGTGCTGTCTGCTGGCTACTACGACGCCTACTACTTGAAAGCGCAAAAGGTCCGCACGCTCATCAAGCGCGATTTCGATCAGGCCTGGAACAAAGTCGATGTCGTGCTGACCCCGACGACGCCGTCACCGGCCTTCGCGTTCGGCGAAAAAACCGGCGATCCGTTGGCCATGTACCTCGAAGACATCTTCACGGTGACCGTCAATATG
>JANOCZ010000160.1:0-5877 GCA_031412455.1 Hyphomicrobium sp.
CACCGGCGTTCTAGTGGCTTCCACTGAAATCACGCGCTGCCCGTGGCCCGGCATCGCCGATCCGATCTACGAGAAATATCACGACGAAGAATGGGGCGTACCGCTCATCGATGATCGCGCGCTGTTTGAAAAACTGACCCTCGAGGGTTTCCAATCGGGCCTGTCGTGGCTGACGATTCTAAAAAAGCGCGAGAATTTCCGCCGCGCCTTTCACAATTTCGATGCGCAAAAGATCGCCCGCTATGGCGATAAAGATATCGCTCGCCTGATGAACGACGCCGGCATCGTCCGCAACAAACTGAAGATCGAGGCAACGATCGACAATGCCCGCGCCTATAACAATTTGTCCCAACGAACACCGTTCGCACATTTCGTCTGGGACTTCATCGACGGAGCGCCAAAACAAAACAAACTGACATCGCTAAAAGACGCAGCCGCCAAAACCGAAGTCTCGACGCGCCTGAGCAAAGCCCTCAAGGTCGAAGGCTTTCGCTTCGTTGGCCCCACAACTGTCTACGCCTTCATGCAATCAAGCGGCATGGTCAACGATCACTTGGTAAGCTGCGAGCGCCACGCCGCATGCGCCAAGCTGCAAACTAATCTCAAGGTACCAGGACGATGACCGAACCGCGCATCAAGCCACCACACGTGAAGCCCGCACGCGCCTGGCAACGGATGCTGTCGGGCCGCCGTCTCGATCTGCTCGAGCCATCGCCGAGCGACATTGAAATCGAGGATATCGCTCACGGGCTCGCACGCGTCGCCAGATGGAACGGCCAGACGCTCGGCGCCCACGCATTCTCCGTCGCTCAACATTCGCTGTTGGTCGTCGATATCGTCGACGCGTTGTATCCGCAGTCAACAGCGCACGATCGGCTCGCGGCGTTGCTCCACGATGCACCCGAATATGTCGTCGGTGATTTGATCAGCCCGTTCAAAGCCGCGATCGGTCTTGACTACAAGGCCTTCGAACTGCGGCTGCTTGCGGCCATCCACACGCGCTTTGGCGTGTCGCCGGAATTACCTGAGCGGACCTCGGCGCTGATCAAAGACGCCGACCGCATCGCGGCGTTCTATGAAGCAACGCGGCTGGCGGGTTTTTCCGGCGCCGAAGCCGCAACATTCTTTGGCGCCTGCATCGTGCCACCTGAACTGCACGCGAGCCTCGCCCACATTGAGCCGCTGCCGGCGAGCACTGCGCAATCACAATTTCTCTATCGCTTCAATGCTTTGTCGCAGGATTAGAATTGCGACCTTTTTGCGGCTAAGTGCACTACTTTCATGCAACAGTTATTCTGAAAAACGCCATGATCTCCGCCTACCCCGACTGTGGGGAGCACGGGGAAGACAACGCAATGAACATGGAACTGTCAGGCAGAGCCAAGCCATCGCCAGATAAATCACAACGCGTCTTGGAACGCGACATCACAGATAACGATTCAGTCGGCATCGGCCTCAACGCCGCAATAGTGGCCGTGCTCGACAACGAACCTGTCGCGCTCGTCGTGCGTCAGGATCCAGATCGCATCGGCGCGACCGATGTACTCCCATTCGGCCCATTCAGCCCACGCGATCACCGCACGCTGGAAGGCGGACTTCGCTCTTGGGTGCGCGATCAGACCGGCCTCGACCTCGGTTACGCCGAACAGCTCTACACTTTCGCCGACCGCGGCCGGTTACCCGAACCCGGCGACGACGACGCACCTCACGTCGTATCGATCGGCTATTTGGCGTTGACCGAAGCGACATCGCACCACGGTTTGACGCACGGTATCTGGCGCAGTTGGTATCAGTACTTCCCGTGGGAAGACTGGCGCCGGTCGCGCCCCGACATCATCGGAGCCGAGATCGAACCGCGCTTGAAACTTTGGGCCGACCGCCCGTCGACGGCATCGACTCAGCAACGCTCCGTCACGCGCGGCGATCGCGTCCGCATGTGTTTCGGTCTCGACGGCGCGTCCTGGGATGAAGAGAAAGTCCTCGAGCGCTACGAACTTCTCTACGAGGCAGGGCTGACGGATGAAGCCCTCCGCGATGGCCGCACCGCCGCGCAAGCCTGGACCGACCGGCCCAAACTCGGCGCTGCTATGCAGTCCGATCACCGGCGCATCCTCGCGACCGCGATCGGCCGCACCCGTGCCAAGATTAAATACCGCCCGGTCGTCTTCGAATTGATGCCGCCCGATTTCACACTTTATGAATTGCAAAAAACCGTCGAAGCAATTCTGGGTCCGCATTTGCACAAACAGAACTTCCGCCGCTTGGTGGAAGGTGCAGGCCTCGTTGAGCCGACGGGAGACGTTAAAACGCGCACTGGCGGCCGCCCAGCCAAGCTGTTTCGCTTCCGCCGCGAAGTGTTGTTGGAACGCCCAGCACCCGGCGTGCGCGTGTCAGCAGCTCCAAGCCGCAACTAGTCGACACCAAGATTTTCCAGGGCGTCGTTGAGCGAAGCCCTGGAAACTTCACCCGCAATACATTAAATGAGCAATCCCGGATCCCTCATAATTCGGGGCGTTTAGCGTCGCAAGACAGCGAACGACAATCGCGCGCCACATATACTCCGTTAGAGTATATGTGCGGGTCGGGGTTTCAGGAGTGTTTCGCCAATGGTGACTTTAGCGACCGGCAATCGGCAATCGTCGGCAACGCCGCCAGCCAAATCGGCACCTCCGCGTGAGCTCAATTACGCGTGGTCGCCGGCCCTCGAAAAAGAGCTGGCACCACTGTACGCGCGCGTGAAACACGTCATCACGCCAATGGAGTGGCCGCACTACGCGCCGCTGATCAAAGGCATCAACGAACTCAAGAAGGAGCGCAACGCAGTCATTCTCGCGCACAATTACATGACGCCCGAGATCTTCCACTGCGTCGCCGATTTTCGCGGCGACAGCCTGCAGCTCGCCAAAGAAGCCGCCCGCACCGATGCGAAAGTCATCGTTCAGGCCGGCGTGCACTTCATGGCCGAGACGTCGAAGCTATTGTCGCCGGATAAAACGGTCCTCATTCCGGACTTGCGCGCGGGCTGCTCGCTCGCAGCTTCGATCACCGCCGACGATGTGCGCATGCTGCGCGAGGCCTACCCCGGCGTGCCGATCGTGACCTACGTCAACACGTCGGCCGCAGTGAAAGCCGAATGCGATATCACCTGCACGTCGTCGAATGCCGTCAAGGTTGTCGAGAGCCTCGGCGCACCCCGCGTTCTGTGCATTCCTGACCAGTATCTCGCGCAATGGGTACAGTCGCAGACCAAGGTCGAAATCATCACCTGGAAGGGCGCGTGCGAAGTCCACGAGCGCTTCACCGGCGAAGAATTGAATGCCATGCGCGAGAATGATCCGGGCTTGAAGATCATTGCTCACCCCGAATGCCCGCCCGACGTGATCGCCGCGTCCGACTTCACCGGCTCGACCTCCGGCATGATCAACTGGGTCAAGGATCACCGGCCGAAAAAAGTCATCCTCGTCACGGAATGCTCGATGGCCTCCAACGTCGCCGTCGAAGTCCCAGACGTCGAATTTGTGCGGCCGTGCAACCTGTGCCCACACATGAAGCGCATCAGCCTTGAAAACATTTACGACAGCCTCGTGCATCTTCAATACGAAGTGCACGTTGACCCAGACGTCGCCGAACGCGCCCGCCGCGCCGTCGAACGCATGGTCAATCTGACGAACTGAATCGCCGTGGTCTTGACTGAAGGACCGAGTGGATGGCTGTCAAACACGTCCCAACTGCAGCGACGCGCACGAGCTTCGCGCCAGCGCCAGATCGCGCCAGCCCCGGTGACGTCGTCATCATCGGCGCTGGTTTGGCGGGTCTCTTCACGGCTTTGAAACTCGCGCCGCGACCGGTAACGGTCATTGCCGCAGCCCCGCTCGGTGAAGGCGCCTCCAGCATGTGGGCCCAAGGTGGAATTGCCGCCGCCGTCGGCGAAGGTGACAGCACCGATAAGCACGCCGCCGACACGATCGCGGCTGGTGCTGGCATCGTCGACGAAGAGATCGCACACATGGTCGCCGACGAAGCGCCCGATCGCATCCGCGATCTCCTGAGCTACGGCGTCCCCTTCGACCGCGACCTCGAGGGCCACTACGTACTGTCCAAGGAAGCCGCCCATTCCGAAAAACGCGTCGTGCGCGTCTCAGGCGACCGCGCCGGTGCGGCTATCATGCAAGCGTTGATCGCCGCGGTACGCGCCGCGCCGTCGATCCGCGTGCTCGAAGGCTTCGGAGCCGATGACTTGATCGCCGATGACGGCCACGTCGAAGGCGTGCGCCTGATTCGTCCCGCAGCCTTGGGCAACGGCACGTATGAATTCGTGCCCGCGAGCGCCGTCGTGCTTGCAACCGGCGGCGTCGGCGCACTGTTCGCCCTGACGACCAACCCATCCTACGCCAAGGGCGAAGCGATCGCGATGGCCGCTCGCGCCGGCGCCGTAATCGCCGACACAGAGTTCGTGCAATTCCACCCGACCGCGATCGACGCCGGCATCGACCCAGCACCTCTCGCCACCGAAGCCTTACGCGGCGAAGGCGCGACCCTCGTCAACGAACTGGGCGAGCGCTTCATGCTCGCAATCGACCCGCACGGCGAATTGGCCGCCCGCGATGTCGTCGCTCGCGGTGTGTTTGCGGAAATCGTCGCTGGCCACCGCGCTTATCTCGATTGCCGCGAGGCAATCGGCCCACGCTTTAAAGATGCCTACCCGACAGTGTTCGCCCATTGCGAACGCGCCGGCATCGATCCCGTGACGCAGCTGATCCCCGTTGCCCCCGCCGAGCACTATCACATGGGCGGCATCGCCACCGACGCGCGCGGCCGCACAAGCATTTCAGGTTTGTGGGCCGTCGGCGAAGTCGCCTCGACCGGACTGCATGGCGCCAATCGTTTAGCCTCCAATTCGCTGCTTGAAGCAGCGGTCTTCGGTGCCCGCGTCGCAACCGACATTCGCTCCGTTCTTTCAGACGATGTCCGCACCGGCCATTTCGTTGAGCCAAAACGCATTGCAGCTGCCGGCCCGCCCGATCCGGAAATGCGCGCTGCAGCCGTTATCCGGTTGCGCGAAATCATGACGACGTTGGTCGGCGTCGTGCGCAACGCCAGCGGCTTGCGCTCAGCGCTCCGCGCCCTGAAAACGATCGAACGCGAAAATCCAGGCGACACGGTGCTAGCTAACATGGTGCTGACCGCGCGTCTGATCACGGCTGCCGCCCTCGACCGCCAGGAAAGCCGCGGCGGCCATTACCGCTCCGACTATCCAAAGACCAGTAGAAGTCAGGCAAACCGCACCTTCATGACCCTCGCCGACCTGGCCAATATCGAACGCCGCGCCAGCCAGCGCAAACCCACGGGCGAACCGGTTGCATGCCGCCCATGAGTGAGCCACCCCTCCTCGCCCCTTTGCCGCCGACCCTTATCGATGCCGCCGTCCGCGCCGCGTTGAGCGAAGACCTGGGCCTTGCCGGTGACATCACGACAAACGCGACGATCAAGGCAGATGCTCAAGCGACCGCCGTTATCGCCACCCGCCAAGACGCCATCGTCTCGGGCCTAGCGCTAGCTGAAGCCGCCTTCCACGCTCTCGATCCGACGCTCGATTTCAGCATCAGCCGCCCCGACGGCACACGCATAAAAAAGGGCGACGTGATCGCGACCGTCTCCGGCAACGCGCGCGCCATCCTGACCGGAGAGCGCGTCGCCTTGAACTTCATGGGTCGCATGACCGGCATCGCGACGCTGACCCGCCGCTATGTCGATGCGATTGCGGGCACGCACGCGCGCATAGCCGACACGCGCAAAACGACACCGGGCCTGCGCGCCTTTGAAAAATACGCCGTCCGTTGTGGCGGCGGCCAGAACCATCGTGCGGGCCTCTTCGAT
>JANOCZ010000161.1:0-1659 GCA_031412455.1 Hyphomicrobium sp.
GCGAACGTGTCGAAGCGGCCGACGAGCCAGCTGAAGCCCAAATGCTTGATACGAAAGGTGATGGACGCGTGCGCGCCTTTGTTGTCGATAATATATTCAGCGGCGCTGGCTGGCGCGAGTGACAGCAGCAGCGTCAGTGGCGCGAGGATCAGCGCGATGGGGCGGGCTCGATACGACATGGAAGAGAAGGTCCTTCAATAGCTAGGGGCGTTAGGGCTGAGGCGGGCCCGACCACATGCGGGTCAGGATGGACGACTTATCGACAAAATGATGTTTGAGTGCGGCAACCGTATGAATGGCCGCCAACGCGATTACGACATAGCTCAGAACGCGGTGGATCAGCCCGGCAGTGTCGGCCAGACCTTTTTGCTGGACGATCGAGGGAACGCTAAACAGGCCGAACACATCAATGGCACGGCCGTCGGGCGTGGAGATGAAGTAGCCGGAAATCATCAGCGCGAGCAGGAGCGGATAGAATATAAAGTGCACGGCACGCGAGCCCGTGCGCTCGAGCGGCGACAGTTCATCGTCGTTTGGCTTTATGTTCAGCGCTCGCCATCCGATGCGGAACAGGAGTGCGATCAGCAGCAGAATGCCGGCGCTGCGGTGGAAATCTGGGGCGCTGTTATAATAGGGACTGTAATAGTCGAGGCCGACCATCCACAGGCCGAGCGCGAACAAGGCGATAATTGCAACCGCCATCAGCCAGTGGAACAGCCGGGACACCAAGCCGTATCCCTGCTGAGTATCCTTGATGAGCATGAAGCCTGCCCCAATCGCCTCTCGCGCCGTTGAAGCCTTGGCGCGTGCCGGAATGTAGGGATGAGCCGGCGGTCAATCAATCCTCGTTGCACGCACGGCGATCGTTAGGGGGTTGCCAGCAGCGGATCATCGCTTTGCAGTTGTTCGTCGAATTTCACGCCAGTTGCGCCTTCTGCATGCCAAATCACACATGCTTCGATCTCTTGACCGGCCGGAATTGTGAGGCGCAACTTCGTTCCGCGCAGCATCGCTGGCGTTCCATCAAGGAGCGCGCCGCCCTCAGATATGTTGCGGATCGCCGCGCCGAAGCACTTGCCATTGGCTTCGATCATGCAATCGAGATTGAGTTGGCGGCGGTGCCACCGGCGGCGCAAAAGACCGCGGGACGCCGGTTCACAGATTTCGGGCTCAGCGCTCGCAGCGGGGGCGAATGCGAATTTTGTGTGGGCTTGCATGTTCTGAAATTTCCTCAGGCTGGTGCGTCGTGGCAATTCAGACGGCGCGTTTCAGGCGTTTCTCGTGCGAACGTTGGGCTGAGATCCACTCGACGAGTTCACCGGGCTCGAGCGGTTTTGAATAATAGAAGCCCTGCACCATGTCGCACCCTTCGCTGGTGAGAAGAGCGGCTTGCTCGACGGTTTCGACGCCTTCAGCAACAAGTTTCAAGTTCAGCGTTTTGGCGAGCGAGATGACCGCCAAGGTAATTTGTTTGGCGGTCGGATCACTGCAGACGTCGCGGACAAAGCTGCGATCGACCTTCAGCGTGTCCAGCGGAAAGCGTTTGAGGCACGATAGCGACGAATAGCCGGTGCCGAAGTCGTCGATCGCCAAGCGGATGCCGATGGCTTTCAACGCATCAAGTTTGGCCAACGCTTCGGCGCCGCCGTCCATCAATGC
>JANOCZ010000162.1:0-2094 GCA_031412455.1 Hyphomicrobium sp.
CGCAGGACTTTGTCCGGCTCATCCGAACCCGCCAGCTGCTCAAGAACAACCTTGGGCGCGATCAGTTGCGGCTTACGGTCGAGATTGGAATTGAGCAACTCGGCCGGTTCAGCGATCCGCCCGCCGCGCGCATACCGCGCATACTTCAATGCCGCGAGCGACAGTTGAACCTCGGCATCGGTTGCTGCCTCGACCGTCAGTGTCGCGCTATCGTTGTCGGGCATCGCGGGCAAGCTGAAATCGCGCTGCTCCAATCCATAAACATTTGCGTTCTTGATCTCGCTGACGAGGAGCTTGGCCTTGGCATTGAAACCCGTTTCGCTCATCCACAGTGCTGGCCCCGAACGCGCCGCGTAAAACTCAGCCAGCGCCGTCCGCTCCGCCTGCTCTTTGTCGCTGAGTCCGCTCTGCGCCACCGAAAGTCTGCTACGCGCTTCGACGACGATCGCGCTGACGGCTTGTGCCTGCGCCGCTGCGGCTGGGATCGCCGGTGGGGTCGAGCCTGCGCTTGTCTCCTCAGCGCACACCGCACCCGCGTTGAAGGCGACGAGCGCCGCGCCAAGTAAAACTTTTCGCCAACAGTTCATCATGTAGCCCAGGCTCAACGCGCACATTTAAATGCCAATCACTGTTCGCGGACCTCTAAGACCAAGGCAAGCAAAACGCTCGATTTCTTGAACGTTGCCCACCGTTTCCGCCGCTCGCGAGCAAACTACGGCTTCTTGGGCGAACTAGGGCGCCTATGAATGCTCATGAGATCCGGCCGTCGTTGTTCGGTCACGCGCTCGGCTTGCTCACGCCGCCACGCCTCGATCTTCTTATGGTCGCCGCTGAGCAGAACTTCGGGGATCGCGCGGCCCTGCCACTCGCGCGGCTTGGTATAGTGGGGATATTCGAGCAGCCCGGTCTCGAAACTTTCGTGCGCGAGGCTCTCAGCCGCGCCCACGACGCCCGGCAACAATCGCACGATCGCATCGAGCGTGACCATCGCGGCCAGTTCGCCACCCGACAGCACATAATCGCCGATCGAGATTTGCGTCATGCCGTAATGCTCGATGACGCGCTCGTCGATGCCTTCGAAGCGGCCAGCGAGCATCACGCAGCCCGGTCCCTCCGCGAGCTGATGCGCAAGCGCCTGGTTCAGCGGCACGCCGCGCGGCGTTAGATAGATCAGCGGCGCATTGGGATTGACTGCGCGCGCATGATCGAGCGCCGCGCCCAGCACGTCGGCGCGCAAGACCATTCCAGCCCCGCCACCCGTTGGGGACTCATCCACCTGGCGATGCCGCCCGATCCCAAAATCACGAATCTGAATGGTATCGAGCGACCAGATGTTTGCGGCGAGCGCCTGCCCTGCGAGCGAGACGCCGAGCGGCCCCGGAAACATTTCCGGAAACAACGTCAGGATAGTCGCCCGCCACGCTGGCCTCGTCTCATCGCTCGTAGGAAAATGCGGCATCAGCGGCGCTCGAGCCAATCCTGAATTGTCATCCTAGGCCTCGTGCCTAGGATCCATCGTTCCACGAACGCCGGACCAAAATGGCGGACTGGATGCTAGGCACAAGGGGCAGCATGACCCACCTACTCACACACCCTCGACAATGGTGATGTCGATGTGCCCGGCACCCTGCCGCAAAGCTTTCGCCGCCGCATACTCAGGAGACGTTGCATAACCGTGCGCGTGCTCATAGCTCGGAAACTCGAGCACGACGTTGCGTACCGTGCCGTTACCCTCGATAATCTCCGACTTGCCGCCGCGCACGATTGGCTTTCCCTCGAACTTGTCGAGCGCGATCTTCGATTTCGCCACATACTCCGCCCACTTCTGGGTGTCGGTGACAGTCGCGTGGGCAATGACATATCCTTTGGGCATGGGGCTCTCTCAGATTGGAATTCGCCCAGAGCCATACTCCGCCGACCGCCCGACGTGCAACTGCGGCGTGGCCTGAAAGCTATCGATTGAGAAACGGCGTCATGCTGCCGTGGTCGGCGATGGCGGGCGATGCTGCCTTCGCAGCCGGTGCGATGGCGGGCGCAGAACTCTGCGAAAAACCGAGCATCGATGCGGCGCTCCACGCTGCACTTCCATCGCCG
>JANOCZ010000163.1:0-7232 GCA_031412455.1 Hyphomicrobium sp.
GAGGAAGATAAGCTCACCATTCAGGCGCGCATCCAGCCCCACGAAATCGACCAGGTGAAGATCGGCCGGCCCGCGCGACTGCGCTTGACGGCGTTCAACCAGCAGACGACTCCGGAATTCGACGGGAGCGTGGTCCACATCGCCGGCGACATTACCAACGACCCCAAGACCGGTGGGTCACACTACATGATCCGCGTCGAAATGAATGACAGCGCACGCGAAAAGCTCGGCACGATCCGCCTCCTGCCGGGCATGCCGGTCGAAGTCTTCATGTCCACTGGCGACCGGACCGTCATCTCCTACCTCGCCAAGCCGATCACCGACCAAATTAACCGTGCCTTCCGGGAATAATCGAGATTGGAGCGACAACGCGGCCTGAGCAAGGCTGGCGACGCGCTGCAGATAGCGCGGATGGTCGGTGCCATCACGAGCGCATCCGCAGGTGACGTCATCCCGGCGCAGGCTGGGATTCGTCCAACCACGCAATGGGAGGCCCCCCCTACGCCGCACTCCAATACAGCAACGCCATAGCCACGCACACGATTGCGAATTGCAAAGCGACGCGAAAGCGCATGAACGATTGGCTGCCGTCCTCGCTACGGCCGGAAATTAAGTTCCAAGCACCGAGCGCCAACCCGGAGAGCAGCGCAACAGCCAACACCACCGTCGCGTAAGGAGCGAACGCCCGCACCGCCTCGGATGGACTATGCGCGAGCGCCGCGGAGACATCTTGCGCCAGCCGGTCGAAGCCGAAATAGATCGCGACGCCAGCGAAGGCGGCAATTAAGCCGGTCATGCCGAGCGCGAGAACGTAACGGACGTTGTGTCCGGTCACACCGCCGCGCGCGTCATCGTCAGTAATGATGATGCCTTTTTCGGGATCATAGTGGTGGTCAAGCTGGTGATCGTAGAGGGTAGCCATGACATGGTTCCTTAATCGAGGACCAATGGTCAGGCGCGGATGGACGTTTACAAAATTCTCGCCAATCCGGTCGGGCCAGATCGTTTCACGAACTGAATTGTAGCACGGCGGCTGCGCTTTGACTGGACTGAACGCTTCACACTTCCGCGATTGGTGAAGATTAAACATCGCCGCTCGCCCCGAGGACAAGGGCTGGCGGCCGGCCTGAACACCCTTGGCCGACCGTCCAGCAGTCTCTGTTAACCCGTTAGTGGCGCGCGCCTTCGACACCCAAAATCTCGCTCAGCTCATCGTCAATCTTCTGCGCCGCTTTGCGCCAATCGCCGCCCGAGTGACCGTTCACGTGCACTCCATGACCCTCGATCGCTGCGTGTCCGCGCCCATAATCGCGCTTCGCCACCGACGTCATGATGTTGCGAGACGGCAGCACACACAGCCGCGACGCCAGCTCCTGCAACTCACCGAAGATCGCCTCACGCCGCACCTCGTGCTGTAGCGCCACGTTGCGGACCTCACGCAGCATCTGATCGTCGACGCGACGAATGCCGTCGGCCAACTCGCGCACGATGTCGAGTTCGTCCCTCGAATTCTCAGCCAAACGCAACAGCATCTGTTCAATGTTTTCTGGCAATCCGCTCATGGCTTTGGCCCCTAATATTATGCCGGTCCCGCTCACTCCATCCCGCGCGATTCGCATGGCGGAAACGTGTTGCGCATAACGGTGGGAGACGTGTTCGATTTAATCCATCCGAGCAAATCACGCTGACGGGCGCTGAAACGAAAGGGGCCCGGATCAAATCCGGGCCCCATCTAACTCGGTCGCCAGTGACGTCGCGACGACAGTGGCAAACTATTTGCTGAACTCGATGTCGTCGTCTCGATCTCGGTGGTGGCCACGATGACCGCGGTCGCGTCCGATGATTATCCGCACTCCCGCGTCACGATCGCGGTGACGCCAACCGCCATGCCGCCAGTGACGGCGATGGTGGCGGCCTTCCCAACGATCATCGTCATGATGACGGCGATTCCAGCGGTGATGATGCCGGCCGCCGTCTCCGCCGTGGACGCGCACGACTGAACCATCGCCTGCATCAACGCGAAGAGATGCCGCATTTGCCGATGCGCCGGCCATCAGCAATGCCGCTGAACCGAGAACGGCCAATAAAATTTTCTGCATGCGTTTTTGTTCCTCCTCTGGGGTTGGGGAGAAACTCTGAGCCAGGAGCATTGGTTCCGAAGACGGGATCCGCAAGTCCGTGAAATGCACAGGAATTGCTGGGTAATTGCTGGAAAATAGCGCCTCATTCGCAGCGAATGCGTTGGCCTTATGACCGCGCTTTGGACCGCCTCATTGCGAATCCAGCCGCTCGAGAAAATCCTGCGTGCGCGATTTCGTCATCGACGTCATACAGCCAAGAATTGCTCCCGTCGCTCCGGTCCCACCGCCCCACGGCATCGGCACCAACCCCTTGCAATCGGCATCGCGAAAAGCCACCCACGCGCGTTGGCTTTCACGCAAGGCATTTTCCCAGCTTTGCGGATCGTGGGGCTTGGCTTGCTCCGACCCACGAATGTCACCGAGCACTTTCTTATAGGCCACGTTCAGTTCCTGATCGGCACGCTCAAACTCCTGCTCGGCGCAGATGTTGAGGTCCACGGTCGCCATTGCATTCGCGCAGTCGACGGCTGGCGGCTCATTCTCTGCCTGTGCGTGGGTTGCCGTGAGGAACGCAAGAAAAAGCGCGACGGCGACCGCGTCGTAAGAGGCCTTCGGCATGGTATTGTTTAAACCTTTTCAACAGCCGCGTTAGTTGATGCGTGACCACTTGTCGTCTTTGCACACGAGCCCGCCAAGCACGCAACCCGACAGCGTCAGGCTATTACCGTTGAGCGACACCGAGCCCGAGTATTTCTGCCCGTCGTCGAGATTGAGCACGGTGCCCTTCCACTTGTTCTCGCCAGATTTTTTGCCGCCGCACATGATCGTCTTGCCGACCTTGGCTGGCTCCGGCGACTTGATTACCTTGAGACCAAGGCCGCCGCCGCAGTCGAAGGCCTGAACGTGCGCGCCGTTGCTGCGCAGCCAAGTGCCGTTTGGCGAACCCGCATACGCGGCCCCAGTGGAGATGGAAATCGAAACTGCGGCAATCATGAAAACGGGTGACTTGCGGATCATCGGTCAGCTCCCTCGGCTCTGCGAAGCCTAAAGAGTATCAGACCGCGTCCGCGCCTCAACGGCAAACTGCTGATGCAACGCAACAATTCGCGAAAGCCGCGATCAGCCCCGGCCGCGATACGGCGCAACGCCTTGATCCGGAAGCCAGACGCCGCCGGGCATCGTGCCCGTTTGCCAGAAAACGTCGATCGGCATTCCGCCGCGCGGATACCAATAGCCGCCAATCCGCAAGAATTTTGGGGCGAGCAGCGAGCATATCCGCCGGCCGATCGCCACCGTGCAGTCTTCGTGAAACGCCCCGTGATTGCGGAACGACGCGAGATAGAGCTTCAGCGATTTGCTCTCAACGAGCCACTGGTCAGGCGCATAATCGATGACGAGATGAGCAAAGTCGGGCTGGCCCGTCACCGGGCAAAGCGATGTGAATTCCGGCTGCGTGAAGCGCGCGATGTAATCCGTGTCGGCATGCGGATTGGGAACGCGCTCGAGAACAGCGTGCTCTGGGCCGGACGGCAGGCTCGTCTGCCGTCCTAACTGTGTGACATCCGGCGTCTTGGCAGTCATCTCGTATTCTACTCCGCCGCAATGCGTGTCTGACGTGAGGGCCCGGTATAAATACAGCCCTCGTGACAGCTATCGCGATTGACGTGCACTTCGGCCAAACCCGGTAAGCGGTTTGACAATCGCGACCAGATCCACATCGCGATCCGCTCGAGCGTCGGCGCCGCGAGCCCATCGACATCGTTCAACAGGCGATGATCAAGTCCGTCCTGCGTGTCAGCAATTGCGCGCGCGAGCTCATCGAAATGAAACACGTAACCGGTTTCAGGATCAGGCTCGCCGTCGATCACGACGCGCGCGCGAAACGAGTGGCCGTGCACGCGTGCGTTGGCCGTTCCAGCCTCAGCGGACGGTAGGAAGTGGGCGGCTTCAAACAGGAAATCTTTGTAGATGCGCATGCCGGTGGAATAGGCATTTGGGGCCCCAAACGCAAGTCCCACGCCCCGCAGCATCGCCGCACTTGTCAAGCGTCGCGCGCGCAATCCTTAATGCGCGACGAGCGCTCTGGCCTCAAACCCCCGCGTGCTTGAGAATGCTGCGGCCGGCATAAATCGCCACATCGCCGAGTTCGGCTTCAATGCGGATCAGCTGATTGTACTTGGCCAAGCGATCGGAGCGCGACAGCGACCCGGTCTTGATCTGCCCGCAGTTGGTCGCGACCGCGAGATCGGCGATCGTCGCGTCTTCCGTCTCGCCCGAGCGATGCGACATGACGGCGGTGTAGCCCGCGCGCTGCGCCATCGATACGGCGTCCAGCGTCTCCGTCAGCGTGCCGATCTGGTTGACCTTGACGAGGATCGAGTTGGCCGTGGCCGACTTGATGCCCTGGCTGAGGCGCTCGGTATTGGTCACGAACAGATCGTCGCCGACGAGCTGGCAGCGGTTGCCGATAAGATCGGTCAAAGTTTTCCATCCCGCCCAATCGTCTTCCGACATTCCGTCTTCGATTGAAATGATAGGGAACCGCGCGACGAGGTCGGCCAGATACTTTGCGTTTGCCGTGCTGTCGAGCGACTTGCCTTCGCCAGCCAGCACATATTTGCCGTCGTGATAATATTCCGTCGCCGCGCAATCGAGCGCCAGCATGACGTCAACGCCGGGTTTATATCCAGCTTTCTCGATGGCGCGCATGATGAAGGTCAGCGCATCGTCGGCGCTCTTCAAATTTGGCGCAAACCCGCCTTCATCGCCGACCGCCGTATTGTGCCCCGCGTCCTTGAGGTTCTTCTTCAGCGTGTGGAAAATCTCAGCCCCAATCCGGATCGCGTCTGTCACCGTCTCGGCGGCGACCGGCATGATCATGAATTCTTGAATGTCGATTGGGTTGTCGGCATGCGCGCCGCCGTTGATGATGTTCATCATAGGCACCGGCAGCACATGCGCGTTGGCCCCGCCGATGTAGCGATAGAGCGGCAGATTGCTCGTCTCGGCCGCCGCCTTCGCCGTCGCCATCGACACGCCAAGGATGGCGTTGGCGCCGAGCCGGCTTTTGTTCTTGGTGCCGTCGAGCTGCAGCATGGCCGCATCGATGCCGCGCTGATCTTCGGCGTCCATGCCCGACAGCGCATCGAAGATTTCGCCGTTGACGCTATCGACCGCTTTCAACACGCCTTTACCCAGGTAGCGCGACTTGTCGCCGTCGCGCAGTTCGTTGGCTTCGTGCGCGCCGGTTGACGCGCCAGACGGGACCGCGGCGCGGCCCATCGTTCCGTCTTCAAGCACGACATCGACTTCGACCGTCGGATTGCCGCGGCTGTCGAGAATTTCGCGGCCGATGATATCGACGATGGCGGTCATGCGCTTGAACCCTTTGAATTGGCGAAGGTGGAAGCCGCGTCAATTGCGAGCAAGCCTCCGCTGAAATGGATAGTGGGCCTTTTAGCCTTGATCGGTTAGAGAGCAAAGACCCGGCGGGCAGGGTGCGGCTACCCGGCAGGACAGGCCGCAATTTTGCAGTGCTGGCGCCGCTATTGCGAGGTCGTGACCGATCGATGCCTTCATCCCGTGCCCTTGTTCTGTTCTCCGGCGGTCAGGACTCGACCGTGTGTTTGGCATGGGCGCTGTACAGATTCGAGCGCGTCGAGACGGTCTGCTTCGATTACGGCCAGCGCCACATGGTCGAACTAGACGCGCGCCAAGTGGTACTGAGAAAACTGCGCGCACAATTTCCGAATTGGGACGCCAAGCTCGGCGACGATCACGTGCTGTCCCTGCCAGCACTCGGTCTCATCAGCGAGACGAGCCTGACGCGCGACACCGCAATCGAGATGGACGCGACCGGCTTGCCCTCGACGTTCGTGCCCGGACGCAACCTTTTGTTTTTCACCTACGCGGCGGCGCTTGGCTGGCGGCGCGGAATAACGACGCTCATCGGCGGTATGTGCGAAACCGACTACTCGGGCTATCCCGACTGCCGCAATGAAACGCTCCAAGCGTTGGCCCGCGCGCTATCTCTCGGCCTCGATAAGCCGGTTGAGATCGCAACACCCCTGATGTTCGTTGATAAGGCCGCCACCTGGGCCATGGCCGAGCAGCTCGGAGGCCGCCCGTTGATCGACTTGATCCTCGAGCATACCCACACCTGCTATCTGGGTGACCATACGACGCGTCATGAATGGGGTTTGGGCTGCGGCACCTGCCCGGCGTGCGAGCTGCGCGCGAGCGGCTGGGCCAGATGGCGCGCAGCCACGAAGGAATGACCGATCAGTCCTGTTTGAAAAAATCCGCAACTGCAATATCGAGCCCCGGAGGATCGAGCCGCAGCGTGCCATCGGTCACGGTCGTCGTGTCAAAATGAGTTTGTGACACGCGCCGGTGGTGAATAATTGTCTGCTTGGCGACATTCACCAGCAGCACGTGCTCCACGCTCGCCAACCCCATGTAGCCTTGCAGCTTGAAGCCAGCATCGTATTTTCGGGTCGATGTTGATCCGACCTCAACGATGATGACCGGATTGGGAATCTCCATCTCCGTCGATTGAACCCGAGGCAATGGATAGACAAGCGCGTCAGGTTCGAATGCGGTATCTTTTGTTACCCGAACGGTCATTCCATCAGGCATCGCAACATACGGCAGTCCCGCAATCTTGATTGCAGCGCGCAATGCGATGTAGACCTGAGCCTTGACGTCAGCATGTCCAGCAGTTTCGGGTGACATTTGGCGGACAACCCCATCGATAAGTTCGAAACGGCCAGGGTTATCGAGCGCCCATGTCAGGTACTCATCGACAGTCATAGGTTTTGGCACGTGAAGGTTCATGCGCTATCCTAACACCAATCTCCGATCCGGCAAATCTACCCGGGCATCAATGTAAAGCAGGCGACACGAAGTGTATTCCGTCAAAGAGATTTTCTATACCTTGCAAGGCGAGGGCACGAACGCTGGAACGCCGGCTGTTTTCTGCCGGTTTGCCGGCTGCAATCTGTGGTCGGGCCGCGAGGCCGATCGCGATGCTGCCGTCTGCCAATTTTGCGATACCGACTTTGTCGGCGTAGACGGCGAGGGCGGTGGCAAGTTTCAATCGGCCGATGACTTGGCGCGTGCCTGCCGCGCAGCGTGCACCGCGATCGACAG
>JANOCZ010000164.1:0-26890 GCA_031412455.1 Hyphomicrobium sp.
CGGCGACAACAACGTTGTCGACAATGACGAGCGTGACGATCCCATCTACGACAGCCTTCAGCGAGACGAGGTTGTCGCGCAGCGCCGTTGCGTTATCGAGATCCGTTCCTGTGACGTGGACATTCGACGCCAGCGCGCTCAACACAAACTGTTGTGCGGCGAGTGCCGCATCGATGGCTACCTTGGCGGCGGCCGCGTCGGTCACGTCATCGGTGGTGTAATTAACCCCGAGATCGGTCTGAAGATTGGTCAAAGCTGTGAAGGCAGCCGCGGTTTTCGCCACGACGTCGTCGGCCTGCGTCAGCGCTTTCTCATAGGCTGATTCAGTTTTTTGAGCCGCGACAGCAGCCAAACTCGGTGCCGCCGTCGCAAGGCGAGCCGCATTGATTGCGTCAACGGCAGCGCCCACGTTCGCGACACCGGCCAGCTCTAGTGCCTTTTGCAGCGCTGCTGGATTGGTCAAAGTCTGATCGACGATGAGATTGGAAATGATGCGCGGGTCGGCATCGGCCACGTTGCCCGGTAGCCCGTAGTTGTTGTTCGTGACGAAGCCGCCTGGCCCCAGATTCATGGTATCGCCGTCAGCATCGTTCAACGGATTTACTGGCACGATGCGCGGGAACCTTGTGTCGGCCGCGCCAAAGTCTGTGTGCAGGAGGTTGTTATTGCGCCCACCGACTTCTCTGAGGCCGAAGGGGAGCGAATAATGAGCGATGACAGACGCAGGATTTTCGGCGATTTCGATCTGGGCCAAGATAAACTCGAGATCGGATTTTGTGTAGGTAACCATGATCACTCAACTCCCAATGAAATTGGCGATCCGGATACGATTGATAAAGTGCCGGATCAGAAAAATTGGCGATGGGGCCGATGCCGTGCGCATGGTGTCCTGCCCCTATTGGCCACTAAGTTCTCTCAAATTTGCAATGAAGGTAAGGAGCGAAGGTCCCCGAGCCCGGACGTCTGAGGTCGGGAAAAGAATCGGACTAAGGTCCGATCAGACACGCGGCAGGCGCGTCTCGCGTGCCTGTTCTGGATGCCGCAAAACAGTCTCCGTTTAGGATACTGGTTTGCATTAATGCCTCACGGACATGCTGCTGCCGAGCAGACGCGGGCGCCGCAGTTTGTTCGTCAGTTGCTGGCGCGCAAAATCATCAACAGATCCTTGGCGCTGATCTGACTGCCCACGGCGACCAGAATTTCGGCTATTTTTCCGTCGCGAAGCGCGTGCACCGTCGTCTCCATCTTCATGGCTTCGATCGTCAGGAGTACGTCGCCGGCACTCACGACTTGGCCGGCTTCGACAGCAATTGAAGAAATCGCCCCCGGCATTGGCGCTGCCACGTGATCGCAATTTCCGTCCTCGGAAACACGACGGGTCTCTGCCGATCCTGCCGCAGATCGATTAGGCACACGGACGACGCGTGGCTGGCCGTTCAGTTCAAAGAATACATCGACTTGGCCGTCGGCACGCGTTTCACCAACTGCAGTCAGTTGAATGACGATCGACTTGCCGCGGCCGATCTCAACATTAATCTCACTTGCTGGTTTCATGCCGTAGAAAAATACCAGCGTCGGCAGCGCTGAGAGCGGGCCATACTTTGCTATTACCGCTGCGAACTCAGTGAAGACTTTTGGATACATCAGGTAGGCGGCGAACTCATTGTCGTCGATTTCGCGGCCGCAGTTTGCCCGCACTTCTTCACGCGCAGCCAGAAGGTCTGCGTCATCGAGAAGGGCTCCAGGCCGGACAGTAATTGGCGTTTCGCCTTTGAGGGCTTTTCTTTGCAGCCCCTCAGGCCAACCGCCGGGAGGCTGTCCTAAGTCACCGCGCAACATTTCGATTACGGACGTCGGAAAATTAACCTCGATGTTTGGATCGAGAACTTCCGCCGCGGTGAAGTCCTGAGCCACCATCATCAACGCCATATCGCCGACAACTTTTGACGACGGCGTGACCTTGATAATATCGCCGAACAAGTCGTTGGCCGACGGGTTGGCCCCGGCCACGTCTTGCCAACTCATAAAAAAACCCCGCGACCGCGCCTGCTCTTTGAGATTCGTGAACTGCCCGCCTGGCATCTCGTGGAGATAGACTTCCGATGCGCCGGAAGTTTGCCCGGTTTCGAATGCAGCGTAGTGGCCTCGCACGCCTTCCCAATAGGCGTTGATCCGGCGAATGGCATCTTGATCCAGACCAGAATCCCGCTCCGAGCGCGCCACTGCTGCAGCAATCGAACCGAGGCAAGGTTGGGACGTACCGCCACTCATCGAATCCATGGCTGCATCGATCGCGTCAACACCTGAATCCACAGCCGCTAGGACCGTCGCACCGGAAATTCCGGTTGTATCGTGGGTGTGGAGATGAACAGGGAGGCCCGTCTCTTCCTTAAGGGCTTTGATCAGAACGCGCGCAGCAGCCGGTTTTAAAAGTCCGGCCATATCCTTGATGCCGAGGATATGAACGCCGGCCCTTTCCATGTCTTTAGCAAGATCAGCATAGTACTTGAGCGAATATTTTGAACGGCGCGGATCTAAGATGTCGCCGGTGTAACAGATTGCCCCTTCCGCCAGTTTGCCGCTGTCGCAAACTGCATCGATCGAAACGCGCATATTCTCGATCCAGTTGAAGCAGTCAAAAATACGGAACACATCCATGCCTGCGTCAGCGGCCTGCTTCACGAACAACCGCACTATGTTGTCGGGATAGTTCGTGTAGCCGACGCCGTTTGAGCCGCGCAGCAGCATTTGGGTGAGAATGTTGGGCAGCTTTTCGCGAATGAGGGCCAAGCGCTCCCAAGGATCCTCACGCAAATATCGCATTGCGACATCGAACGTCGCTCCGCCCCAGCATTCTAGAGAAAAGAGTTGCGGCAACCCACGAGCATAGCTTTCGGCGACGGGAACTAAGTCTCGCGTCCGCATGCGCGTTGCAAGAAGCGACTGGTGCGCATCACGCATTGTCGTGTCTGTCACAAGAATGCGCTTCTCCGCCTTCATCCACTGAGCAAAACCGGCGGGTCCTCTCGATTCCAAAATCTGCCGTGTGCCAGGAGGCGGTGTGTTGTCGAAGGCCGGTGCGCCGGGAGATTTGCCACTTGGTTGGGGACGCACGCGGTCGCGGGTGTCTGGATGGCCGTTGACCGTCACGTCGGCAATCCAGGTCAGGAGTTTTGATGCGCGGTCCTTGCGCACTGGAAAATCGAAGAGTGCTGGAGTGTCGTCGATGAACCGCGTCGTGTAGTCGTTGGCCCGGAAGCGCGGATGACTGACGACGTTGTGCAGAAAGGCAAGGTTGGTCGCGACACCGCGAATACGATACTCGAGGAGCGCTCGATTCATGCGGTCGATGACTTCGTCCGGCGTCGGCGCCCAGGCCGTCAGCTTTTCGAGCAACGGGTCGTAGAAGCGGGTGACAACGGCGCCAGAAAATGCTGTGCCGCCGTCGATGCGAATGCCGAAACCCATGGCGCCGCGATAGGCGCTGATACGGCCGAAATCTGGAATGAAATTGTTCTCAGGGTTCTCGGTGGTAATCCTGCACTGAATGGCGTGGCCATTGAGCCGGATCGCATCCTGTCCAGGGATACCAGTTTGCCAATGGCCGTCGCCGCCTTTAGCTCCTATTTGCCCGCCTTCGAGTATCTTGATTTGAGCTTTGACGATGTCGAGGCCGGTCACCACTTCAGTGACGGTATGCTCAACTTGAATGCGGGGGTTGACCTCGATGAAGTAGAAGGCGCCGGTGTCGGTATCGAATAAGAATTCAACAGTGCCGGCTCCGACGTAACTGGTTGCCTTGCCGATTTTCAAGGCAGCTTCGCAAAGTTGATGACGAGTCTTGTCGTCGAGATATGGCGCTGGTGCCCGCTCAACGAGTTTCTGGTTTCGCCGTTGAATCGAGCAGTCGCGCTCGAAGAGGTGAACGAGATTGCCGTACTGATCACCAAGTATTTGGACTTCGACATGGCGCGCGTTGCGGATGAGTTTCTCGAGATAGACTTCATCCTTGCCAAATGCGGCGCGGGCCTCCCTTCGACCGATCATGACCGAGTCAATCAGCTCGCTCTCGCCTTCGATGACACGCATACCGCGGCCACCGCCCCCCCATGACGCTTTGAGCATCACGGGATAGCCGACTGCCGCCGCCGCTTTTTTTATTTCAACTGGGTCCTCGGGCAGGGGCTTGCTCGCCGGCATCACCGGCGCGCCACAACTCACCGCGAGATTGCGAGCGTCGACCTTGTTGCCGAGCGTTCGCATTGTCTCGGGCGTGGGCCCAATGAAGATGATGCCGGCCTTGCCGCACGCTTCAGCAAACTCGGGGCTTTCTGATAGAAAGCCATATCCCGGATGGATGGCGTCAGCTTTGGCGTCCTTGGCGACGCGCAGAACTTCATCAATGGACAGGTAGGCCTCAAGGGGACCCTTGCCCTTACCAACCGAGAAAGCTTCATCCGCTTTGAAGCGGTGCAGCGACAGACGGTCCTGTTCGGCGTAAATCGCGATTGTGCGGATGCCAAGCTCGCTTGCGGCCCGAAAGACCCGGATCGCAATTTCCGAACGATTAGCGACCAGGAGGCGCCTAATTTTATGGTCCGTTTGCGAAGTGGCCATGGATATCTGACCGTGGGTTAGAGGACCGCTAGCGTTACGGCCGGACGGTCTGCGCGAGTGAGCTGATCTCGGTGACAAACTTTCGTCTAAAGGCACGGCCGAAATCGGCATATCCCTCGGCCGCAAGAACGAACGCTGATGGTCCACCCACAACATGATCCTTGAACCATTGGTCCAATGTCGTTCGCTCTGAGTCGGGTTGGCTGGACAGCTCTTGGAGCCCATAGCCTGGAGCACGGTAGGCGCCAGAACCAACGACGGTATTCTCGCCAGCGACAATTATTGGCAAGCCATTGACCGTTGCACCGGTGGCCAGCACCGCATCACGCTCGGCATGGATGTCGTCTTTGTTACTACAGTTGTCGACGCCGTCGCCTGACACGTCGACGACAACGCGGCCGGCCGGGACGGGGATGTGCGGCAGGACGCTGACAGCGACCGTGCGCAACATGCGCCCAAGGCAGGTGAACTCACCACCCTTTTGGGGAAGTGAGCGCACAAGGGCCGCTACCTTCATCGCATCGGCTTTAGAGGCGATGCGCTGCCAGTCCAGGGCAATATCCGCTTTATCGGCCCAGGTGATCATCGAGAAGAGGATGGCCCCTTTATCGCCGCCTGTGATCGATGAAATAACTGCCGGGTCCTCAATGGCCTGAGCAATGCCTTCCATTTGCAATCTGTAGCGGTCTGCATCGACGGATTGGGAAACATCAACAGAGACTATGAGTGCTGTATCAACACCATCGTCGGCACGCGATAACCGGTATGAGGTTGCCATCATGACGATCATTAACACGATGCTATATTTGAGTGCCATGATCGAGACTGTCTGGATCTTAGCTGCAGAAATCTTACCCAATTGATTTTGTGTCTTTCTGGCGGAACCTTGAGCGTCACATCCGCTCGCAGCCGGAGGTACTTTTGCCAAGCAATCTAGCAACGACGCTTATTACACAAGCAACGCACCAGACGCCGGAAAACGAACTCAACCGGACATCAAAAGCGCGGCCCAAGCAGATAGTTCTGCTTGGGCCGCGCAGATTTGTACTACAGCCGCGCGATTACTTCGAAGCGGTGTTTTTCAGAAGCTTGAACGTCCAAGTCATTGCACCTTGATTGAAGTGCGCGATGGTCTTGGCAACTTCACCGCCCCAGAGAGGCACTGCGCCACCCCAGCCGGACACAACCGAAATGTACTGCTCGCCGTCCTGTTCCCAGGTGATGGGCGAACCGACGATGCCGGAACCGGTGTTGAACTGCCACAATTCTTTGCCGGTTTTCGCGTCCAGCGCCTTCAGGTTGCCTTCCGGCGTTCCGTAAAACACGAGACCGCCAGCTGTCGTCAGCACGCCGCCCCAAAGTGGCGACTTGTTGTTGACCTGCCAGGCAATCTTGCCAGTTGCTGGATCCAACGCTTTGAGCGAACCAATGTGGTCTTCAAACACCGGCTTGATCGTGAACCCGGCGCCGAGATAGGCGCCGCCCTTCTTGTAGGTCACAGGTTCGTTCCAAAGGTCCATGCCCCATTCGTTGGACGGGATATAGAACATCTTGGTGTCGGGACTGTAAGCCATCGGCATCCAGTTCTTACCACCCAGGAACGAGGGGATGGCGAAGATTGAGCTGCCCTTTTTGCCATCTTCTGATTTGGCCGGATCGCTTGGACGGAAGGCAGGGTCGTAGATTGGCCGGCCGTCCTTATCGATGCCCTTAGCCCAGTTGATCTTTTCAACGAACGGTGCCGCCGAGATGAATTTTCCGGTTGCCCGTTCGAGAACATAGAAGAACCCGTTGCGGTCTGCTGTTGCCGCAGCCTTGACTCCGTTCAGGTCAAACGAGACGACTTCATTTGTGCCGTCATAGTCCCAACCGTCATGCGGGGTCGTCTGGAAGCCCCACTTGATTTCGCCGGTTTCAGGATCGATGGCAATGCGCGCGCAGCCCCATTTGTTGTCGCCTGGACGCATATGGCTGTTCCAGGGCCCAGGATTGCCGACACCGAAGAAGACCAATTTGGAATCAGGGTCGTATGTCCCGCCAAGCCAAGGCGCGCCGCCGCCGGTCTTCCACAGATCGCCGGGCCATGTTTCATTTTGCTTGCCGGTCATGGTCGAAGGCTTGCCCTCGAGTGTTCCGACGTTGCCTTCAATTGTCGGACGCGACCAAACGAGATCGCCATTGTCTGCCTTGCGAGCCTCCACCCGGCCAACGATGCCGAATTCGCTGCCCGACACGCCCGTTACAATGATCGGACCCCACTTTTTGGACGGAATAATCAGCGGCGCGGCCGTTGCCGTATAGCCAGCTGTTGGATCATCGATGTCCTTCGACCAAACAACTTTTCCGGTTTTCTTGTCGAGCGCCACGACTTTGGCGTCGAGTGTCATGAAATAAACTTTGTCGCCGAACAGAGCCGCTCCGCGATTGATGACGTCGCAGCACGTGAGCAGACCTTCAGGAAGCCGAGCAGCATACTCCCAAAGCTTTGCGCCTGACTTGACGTCGATGGCAAAAACTCGGCTGTACGAGCCGGTCACGTACATCACGCCGTCTTCGACAAGCGGCTGAGTTTCCTGGCCGCGCATCTTCTCGCCGCCGAATGAGAATGCCCAAGCGGGTACGAGGCGCGCGACTGACTGGGTATCGATCTGCTTCAGCGGGCTGTAGCGCTGCGCATTGTAGCCAAGACCGTTCTGCAAAACGTCTCCGGTCGACGCGTGATCGTTCAGCAGATCATCAGTCGTGACGTCTTTAGCGGTGGCAGATTGCGAAATGCAAAGTGCGGCAGCTAAAGCACTGCCTGATAGCAAAGCACTCCATCGCCGAGCCGTGGGGCGTCGAAAGATTTGAGAAAAGCGAGTGTCGTCCATGGTTTTCTCCCCTTTGCCTTTTTTATCGAGCGAGTTCGCTTGGAATATCGCGACGCCCTAGGGCACGCGGCGCAACGCCTATGCCAACAGGTTAGGAGGCTGATCGGACTTATTTTTTTGCCAAATACGACGCGTTGATGTTCACAAATTGAGCAACAAAAGTGACCTAGTGCACGAGGCCTCAACGCGCGTGCGCTGCACAAGTGAGCGGCAGGATGTGCGGATTTCTACGGAGAGTTATGCCGTGTTCAGGAGCCATCGCATGCCCGATTTAGGTGATGGATTTCAGCCGTCTTCGGAATTTTCGAGGGCTCTGTAGACGGTGTTGCGACATACATTAAGCCGCCGCGCGGTTTCGCTGATGTTACCGCCAGTTTCCGCATGAACCTCAAGCAGTCGAGCGCGTTGCAGCCCGCGCAAAGATTTATCGCTCGCGGCCTGAGGTGAAGTCACAGACCGAACCGACGCCATCAGCGCTTCGTCGAATGTGTTATCTTTAACGGCGAGCGAGGTCCGCTCGAGGGCGCCCTTTAGCTCGCGAATATTGCCATTCCAGGTGCGTTTCGAAAGCACCTCTAGTGCTCCCGCTGTGATCTGGAAATCAGGATTGAGTGTTGCCAGCAGGTGCAAAACAATAGCTTCAAAATCACTGCGCTCTGACAGTGGCGGCAAGATAGCGTGCATCGTATTCAGGCGGTACAGCAAATCGGCGCGGAAGCGCCGGGTCGCAACCGCAAGCCCTAGATCAACGTTGGTCGCCGAAACGATCAGCACGTCTACTTTGCTTGGAGTGCCTCCGATTGGCCTAACGGTGAATTCATCGAGGAAACGCAGCAGAACTGACTGAAGCGAAAACGGCATATCACCGATTTCGTCGAGAAAAAGTGTGCCGCCATGGGCTTCTTTCGCCAAACCCTGCGATCCGCCACGCCGGGCACCTGTGAATGCACCATCGGCATAGCCAAACAGCTCAGCCTCTATGAGACTTTCCGGCAATGCTGAACAATTAACAGGAACGAATGCACCTTTTCGACCACTCGAGGTGTGTGCATATCGCGCCAGCTCTTCTTTGCCCGTCCCAGTTGCGCCGCAGATAAGGATCGGCAGTCTAAGGCGCGCTGCGGCCGCAACATTGTTGCAAACACCGCGAACGCGAGGATCATGGGCAACGAATTCCATCGGCGGCTGCAATGCATCGTGCTTTGATGCTGTCGCTGCGGCCTTTGATGCGTGGTGCGCAGGGTGGGAACGGGAAGCGCGGTTACTTGAGAAGTCAACTTGAAGTGGTTCGTGCAGTGGAGTTTCCTGCTGCGAGCTTTGGCTTGGCAAGCGGCTGCTCGGTTCCCGCTTGGCCTTAAACGGCGGTACCCGAGTTCTCATTGGAAAGACCACGACTGCGCCGAGTTCGATTTCGCCTTCCCTCACCAGCATCGTGCGGGAGTTTTCGAACCGGCGGGTAAGGCTGGCTTCCCAATCCGCGAACGGTACAGACCTCAGATACGACAAATCGCTGGCCCCTTGCTGAGGGTCGAAGCATTGAGCGAGGCTTCGTAGTGCATCTGGGGACGAGTATACAATCGCCCCGCGCCGATCGATCGCCATCATCTCATGGCTCGACCATTTGCGTTGCTTTTCCTGCAAACAGCCCAACAAGCGTGTGTGATCGTTCTTGATCGATTGCGTCATCAGCGCTTGAATGTGATCGGACAGCGATATGACGAGAGCCAGGTTCTGCGAGCTGAACGTTACTGGTGGGCCAGAGATATCGATCACGCCGATGAGCTCATGACCAATTGGGTGAAAAATGGGTGCGGCGGCACAGGTCCAGCGCTGAACATCGGCGCAAAAATGCTCGGCGGCGTGAATTTGGACGGGCTCCATCGCCGCCATTGCAGTGCCGATCGCGTTGGTCCCAATTTTCTCTTCGGCCCAACAACCGCCGTGCTCGAGATGAACCTCCCGCCCGGTCTCGATTGTCCGCGTATCGCCGATTGTCTCAATGATATGGCCCGACCCATCCGTCAAAATGAGCATTGAGCCAGCTTCAGTGAGAACGTGACTTACGCGCTGCATCGCTAGCCGCGCTGCCGCTGCTAGTAGGGAATTGTCGGAACGCCGGCGATAGAGCTCTGCCTCCGACAATATCGGAGCGGAGCGCGTGCCGACATCTACCTTGAAATTTTTGCTGCGCTGCCAGGACGACACAACCTGGGGTCTCAGGTCAGCAGCTGGTGCGCCGCCACCCACGAACCGTTCCCAGGCGTTGCGCACCGAACTTTCGTTCATGGTGGCACGTCCTCCCACACAGCCAATTTCTTGATCGAAGAAAATCTAGTTCACAGCTTGATCTAGATCAACAGGCCGCGCGTATGCTCGCCCACCATACGTCACTCTTTCGCAAAGTGCCACTCATTGCCGATAAGAGTTATTAGTCGCAACCCGCGATAATTCCTCGTGAATACGCAATTATTTATTTCGGACACCGCCTAAGAATTTTTTTTGTCCGGCAGCGTGCGACGCGCAAATAATTGCATCCTCAGAGCACTAAAGATCTGCGTGCATCGCAGCATTGTTGTGAAATTGAACAGTCGCTGTCGGGCATGGGCGCTTGAGTGTCGCTTTACGCGCAGAGCCTGCAATTGCAATTGAGATATTCATCGACTTCGACCATTGGCACGGCTGTTGCGGAGGTAAGGCGAATTCAGGGATGATCGGGGCAAAACATTCGGTAAAGTAGCCGAAGGGGTCAGACCCTGTTTGGGAGGGTTCAATGATATTAGTTTGGCGCAAATGGGCGATGGCCTGCGCCAGCGTTCTCAGTCTAATAGGTCCGACGCCCAGTCATGCGCACGACGTAACGTTGCAGCCTGTCGATACGGCTGGATTGGAACCGCTTGGGGTGGAGTGGCGTGCCGAGAACCCGTATCGCGGCAACGAATTGGCTTTGAAAATCGGCATGTCTGGCTACAATCAGAATTGCGCCCGCTGTCATGGACTGGAGGCAATTTCCGGTGGCCTGGCGCCCGATTTGCGCAGCTTAGAAAAAGACAAGACCGGTGACACTTGGTTTATCAAACGTATCCGGCATGGCGCCACAATTAATGGAGCTTACAAAATGCCACCGTTCGAAGGCTTGCTCAGCCAAGAGGCGATGTGGGCAATTCGCACGTACATCGATTCACGGCCGCCGGAATGATTGAGGGGAAATCAAATCCTGGCGCTCATTGCGGCTACGCGCTCGCTGGCTGCATGTCGTTGGCGCTTGCGATCATCGCCTCGCCAGCGCAGTCACGCCCTTTGGATCAAGTCGTCGCAAGCAAGATTTTGCGCGTCGTCGTCTACAAAGATAATCAACCTTTCTCTTGGGTCGAGGGCGAGCAAGCGCGGGGTATTGATGTCGATCTTGGACGAGCAATCGCCCGGAAGCTCGGTGTTGAGGCCGAAATCATGGCCCGGATGACTGGCGAGAAAGTCGATGACGATTTGCGCTTCAATATCTGGAAAGGCCCCGTTGCTGAGGGTGGCGTTGGCGACGTCATGCTGCACGTGCCCATCGATCGCGAGCTGATGGCGCGGAATAATCTCGTCGTCATCAGTAATGGATATTTCCAGGAACGCGTCGCGTTGGCGATCAATGCGGACCGCACGGGCCCCTCTCCTGACTTTGACGTTTTTAAAAAAGAGAAGATTGGCGTCCAGTTTACAACTGTCGCGGACTATTTTTTGATGCGGTACGAAAACGGCGCGCTGATGAACAATATTGTCCACCATACAAAGTTAGCGGAAGGCGTGCGCCAATTTGTCGATCAAGAAATTGCGGCGCTCCTTGGCGTGCAGTCGGATATCGAAGGCGTGTTGAGTGCCAAAGGCTTGAAAGCCACTTTTGTCGATCCGCCGATGACCGGCATCGTCCGGAAAAGTTGGGTGGTCGGCACAGCCGTCAAGGATGATAGCCGTGACTTAGGCTACGCAATCGGCACGGCGCTGGACGATTTGCGTGCGTCAGGCGAACTCGAAGAGATTTTCAAAAGTCACGGTGTGACTTACGTTTCCCCGATGGTTCCCTGACCTAGATCTGACTGCCTCCGGCAGCGACGGTCCAGCCTTGACCTGCGGTTCTGGCTGGATGCTTACGCGCATTTGCTATGTGAGAAGTTCAATCAAGCCCCAGCCGCTCTGCGCCGCCACCAAATGCTGGCCCAGCAGTCGGGTCGAAATTGTCCGGCTTTTTTGCCACCAGCGTTTGCGTTGTCAAAATCAATCCCGCAACAGACGCCGCATTGCGAAGTGCCGTGTAACAGACCTTCACCGGATCGATCACGCCGGCGGAAATCAGATCGACTTCCTTCCCGGTGCGGGCATCGAGGCCCATTCCGTTTTTCGCTTTAGCCACCTTGGCGACTTGCTGCTTGCCATCAAGACCGCAGTTAGAAGCAATTTTTGCAAGTGGCCGCTTGAGCGCCCGTTGCACGAGTTCAGCGCCCTCGCGGTCGGAGCCGCTGAGGCTCTTGATCAGAGTATCCAACGCTGGAGCTGCTCTGAGGAGTGCTACTCCACCACCGGGCACGACACCTTCTTCAATCGCTGCCCGTGTGGCGTTTATCGAATCTTCGATCAACTGCGCTCTGCGCTTTTGCTCAACGGGGGTTGCCCCACCGGCCAGAATAAGCGCCGTGCCGCCCGAGAGTTTGGCAAGCCTTTGGTTGAATTTGTCCCGTTCGACATTTTCCGGTGCCGCATCGTATTGCGTTTTCACCTGTTCGCGACGGGCAGAAATTTTGTCCGGGCTGCCCTGGCCTTGGGTGATCACTGTTGCATCCGACGAAATGCGGACTTGGACCGCACCACCGAGATCGCTCAGTTGGCAGGCGTCAAGCTGGCCGCCGAGATCGCGGGCGATCACCTTGCCGCCCGTTAGGATGGCGATGTCTTCGAGCATCGCTTTTCGCCAATGGCCGTAATCGGGCGGATAAACCGCGGCTATGATTTGCCGGGTTTTCTCGCGCCGGGTTAGCAAATCAACGATGCAGGCGGGCGCGATGTCTTCCGCCAAGATAAGCAGCGGACGGCCACTCTTTTCGACAAGCTTGTAAACGGCGGCCAATTGATCAGGGGACTGGATTTTCTGATCTGTCAGCAGGATGTGTGGATTTTCCAGGACGACGTGCATTTTTTCGACGTCGGTGACCATGTGGTGTGACAGGTATCCACGATCAAAGGACATGCCCTCCACAACATCTAAGGTGGTCTCGACGCCGATGCCATACTGAACATCGACGATGCCTTGCGGCCCCGCCCGGTCGAAGGCTTCAGCAACCATTTTGCCGAGCGCCGTGTCATTGGCGGCAATGCTCGCGATAGCTTGCCGTCCGGCGCTGTCTTTCAGCGGCAGGGCCGAAGCTTTCAGAGTTTTGATGACCTCAGCGACTGCGAGTTCCATGCCGTTGACAAGCTCGACCGGATTGGCGCCGCCAGCGAGGCTTTTTAGCCCGCCTTGCACAAGGGCGTCGGCCAATACGGTTGCTGTCGTCGTGCCGTCGCCCGCGACTTCATTGGTCTGCCGTGCGACTTCGCGCAAAATCTGGGCGCCCATATTCTCAAATGGGCACTCAAGTTCGATCTCATCAGCGATACTCACGCCATCACGGGAAACGATTGGCGTTCCGACCGGGCGGTCCATAACCGCGTTCATGCCCCTTGGACCCAGTGTGCCGCCAACTGCACGCGCCAACTTGGCAACGCCGCGGCCAAGGGCCTCGCGCGCGTCATCGTCGTGAAGCATTATTTTCGCCATAACCGTTTCGTCCCTTTTCTTGATTTTTATTGTTGCGCTGTGGCTGCTGCAGTTCGGCAGCCGGGCTTGGTCTTTCCTGATAACGGCGTTGTCATATCGAAGCGCACCTCAAGCAAGCCTCGGCACAGAGCGCCATTAAATTCCGCGTTCGCCCGCACGCGCCGCAGGGCGGCCAAATAGGAACTGAGTTCCAGTTCCGGCAGACTGTGGCCCTCCGCTGAGACAAAAGCTAAGTCATCAGTTGCACTGGCGGATATCACACCGCGCCGTTCCATGTAGCGCTCACGCAGTTTGCCGCCCTGCGCATCCACGAAATTTATCGCGCGCAGTTCAGCAATGCTCAGACCCACAACTCGGTTCGCGGTGAAACCGGCGCTGAGCACATGTTTGATCAGTGCTTCTTGCCGGCGCTGGAAGGCTTTGACTAGAAACGTCCGCCGAAGTTCATCAAGATTTCCGGTTGCCTCATCCTTGAACGTCTCCTGAAAAGAGAGGCCTTGGGCAACACCATTATTGATGGCATCGGCGTACATATGGTCGCCGAGCACTATGTTCGTTTTCCTCACCCACGGCAGCGCGCGCAGTGCTGTGCGCATGTCATCGGCCATCATGTACGCGAAATTGGCGGCGCACCAATAGGTCGGCAGCCGGAAATCGACGTGGACGCAATCGTCCGCGTCCACCTCGGCCCGCGAGATGAAGCCCATATCGGTTACGGGTTCATCGAGCTCCGGGTCAACGACGGTGTGGAGCTGACGCCAAACTTCTTCGCTTCTATCCACGAGCAGCTCCCTACTTACCAAGATGTAGCCAAGCCCCATGCTATGCGTAGGTTGGGCTACGCGTAGGCTGGGCTAAGCGTAGGCTGGCTTCGCCGCCGATTGATAGCCCAGCTTTATTTTCTGAGCTTCGATATCAATGCCGTAGAGCTTTGCCGCATTGAGGCCCAGTATCTTTTTCTTCGTCTGCAGCGAGAGCGTTTGACCGGTTTCCTTCGTCACTTCTTCGGGCAATTCGAACGCCATGAATTTGTCGATGAGCCACTTTGGCGTCCAGATGCCGTAGTCGCTACCGTAGAGAATCTTGTCCTCGCCGATCCAGAACAGCAGCTCCGAAATGATGTGGGCAAAATACCCAGGCCTGCTGTGAATGAACGGCAGGGCCACGGCCAACCCGCCATACACATTTGTTTCCTGAGTGGCGATCCAACAGAAATCATCGAGGCGCGGCAGGCCGCAATGCTCGACGATGAAGTTCAAGCCCTGGAACGACGTTGCTACATCGTCGATATCTGCAACATCAAACGCATCCCGATTCAAAGGAATGATTGTTGGGCCCTTGTGGACATGAATGTTTTTGATGCCAAGCTTCTGTGCGGTTTCTAGAAATTTGTAGCTGTCTTTGTCTGTGAGTTTGTAGCCCTTTGAGTCACCGCGCCATTCGGCCGTATAGAGCTTGACGCCCTTCAGCTGATATCGCTCGGCGAGCACATGAAGGTATTCAAGTCCCTTGGAGCCATCCCGCGGATCGAAAGCGCCGTTGAGAATGAAGCGATCCGGGTGCTTGTTTTTCATTGTGGCATTGCGTTCGGTGGTATTGAAGCCCTCCTTATAGAAGTCGCCCAAATACGTTGGCTGCAGAATGGCCATGTCGTCGTAGCCGCGCACGAACAAGTCGTCGTACATCGTCTGAGCGTCGTACTTCTCGAACTTCTCTTTCGGCCACACCTCTTCCTTGGGGCTGAGACCGGTATGGTAGGCGTAGAAGCAATCGATAAACTGCTTGCCATGAATATTCTTATGGTTCGCTGGACTTCCGTCCCAGAAATGGGTGTGCCCGTCGATAATAAAAATTTCTTCGCCACTCGCGGTCTTATACATGGTCTCAACTCCCCAATCTTTTCTGTGTTATTATTGGAAACGGCACATTTATCGCGCCGCTTTAGCCGAGCTAGGTCATTTGGTTTTTAGGTTACGGCCCTCTAGATGTACTTCAGTGCGTCATCCATATTGCCGAATAGGATGACGAGGTTTTCATCAATCGTCACCATGCGGCCGTAGTGGGTTGATGTTGAAATTTCGAAAGTCTGTGCCGAAATCGGGCGGCCAAGGGCTTCGCTGATTTCGTCCATCTTAAACTCGAGCTTACCGTGGCCGTCGATACGGATCATCGCCGGCATATAGGTGACGCTAACCTCCGGCTTGCCTTCCATGACTTCCGCGATCGCCCGGGCTTCAACGCTGTCATTCATTGTCACGCCGCACTGGTGCGAAATCGTGCCGTCGAACTTAATGTCCTTCATCGATTTAAAGATGTTGGTTTCACCGTGTTCCATAATCGCATCCTTATCTAAATTGAGTTTGCGCGGCCGCGTATTCAGACGTTAAGCGTCTAGTGAAGGGGGCACCGTCAACCCGGTCTCCATAGCGATGACGCGCAATCGGTTCTTTGCCTTGGCCAGGGCCTCCGTGAATGTTGCGACCTTGACGCGCGGTTGCGACCAGATCGGCTGCAACTGATTGGCTGCGGCAACTGCGAGATCGACATGCTTTGCAAACCAGCCATTCAAAATATACTGGTTGTGCAGCGGGTACTCTTTGTCGTGCGTGAGCATGTGAATGAACTCGACCGTGTTGGCGAGATTGCGCTCATAGTCCGCCTCAGCGGCTGACACGACGCTTGGTGTAATAAAGTCGCCTTGTGCAGCTGCCATTTGCATCACGAAGCCACTGCGGAACAATTCGCCGACGAGAGGTTCGAATGCCAAATTTGTCGCCATGAATTGTTCGACGTAGTCGGGAGAGCCCATGATTTCTTCGATCGCCCGGCGGGTGCCCTGCCACATCGGATCTTCAAGCCAATGCTTCTTGCCGGCAGCGGGGTCGAAGCCTGTCAGGTCGAGACCGATCTCGCCCAGATAAAGGGTGAGGTCCTGAGCAAACCTGAGCTTGTAGGATGAGTTTGTCAGGATGGCATTGTTGACCATCTGCGTATAGCCGTAACGCTGCGCCTGCATCAGCGAAGTTCCAAGACCAAATTCAGCGTGCTTGTAGGCGCCGAGGTGGTCCTGCAGAACTTTCACCCACGCCGGGTCGAAGCGGGCGACCGCACCCGAGCGGCGGCCATTTTCAATGACGCTTTGCACCGTTCCACAGATCGTCGACTGGCGCTGATAATGTGTCCGCTCCCATTCCTGATCGACTGACCGGAACGCGTGCCAGTTCGTGCTCCTGCACTGCGTCCATTCCTTTGTGTAGGTCGTTGTTCCATCCGGGAAGTGAATGATCCAGTCCTGCAGCAGATACCGCTCTGGATCGGGTTGCACATCGACGGTCATGTCCTCGTAATGCGTTGCCTTGCGACCCTTGGGTTCGTAATAATTGTACTTTCTGCTGTCTGAGCCCGGGAAGGTGGCTGATCCGGCAGCACCGGATTTTACTGGCGTTTGCTGTTGTGCGGTCATAACTTCCTCCGAATCTTCTGTGTTTTCGGCATGTTCTTTCAATTGATTTGGGCGTGGTGCGTCACTTGATTGGCTGTGTGAACTTGTCGAAGTAGATGCGCGATGGCTCGACGCCTGCGCGCTGTAGAACTGGCAGCACAGCATCGATCATTGGCGGCGGGCCGCACGAGTATGCGTCCATGTCGCCCTGCAGACCCTCGGCACTGAGCGTGCGGGCGACGACGTCGTGGATGAAACCAGTCTCGCCGTTCCAGTCGTCGCCAGGCGCGGCGTCTGAGAGTGCAGGAATGAATTTGAAATTGCTGAGTTTGGTGCCGAGATCAGCGATCTCACCCAGGTGAAAAAGATCTGCGCGAGTTCGTGCGCCGTAAAAAAAACGTACAGGACGGTCTTCACCGCTTTGCAAGTGATCGTTCAAGATCGACCACAACGGCGACATACCCGATCCACCTCCGACCAGGATCATGGGCCCTGGCCGGCCTTCGCGGCGGAGACAGCCGCCATAGGGGCCCTTCGCGGAGATCGCTGTTCCAGCAGGCAATTCGCCATCGAGCAGGGACGAGAAGGCACCGTCTGCATATTTTTTGATGATGAACTGCAGCTTGCGCTGCTCGCTTGGCGCGTTAGCCATCGAATAGGCCCGCGTGACGCCTTTGCCCGGAATTGTCAGATCGACGTATTGCCCGGCCCAAAATCGCAACGGACTTTCGAGTTCGACCTCTAAGAGGCGGATGTCATGGGTCAGTGACTTGACGCTCGTGACAGTTCCCGGAAACGACTTGACCGGAATGGAGCGACTGAGCAGTTCTTCGTCAAAGTTCAGAAGTTCGATTGATAGGTCGCTGTAGGCGTGCGTCCGGCACAGCAGGATATGGCCGGTTTCGCTTTCATATTCTGGGAGCGCAAACGTGGAATATTTGAGCAGCTCGATATCACCATCGAGCAGTTTGCTTTTGCATGCTGAGCACTGTCCTTCCTTACAGCCGTGCATCAAGGCGATACCCTGACGGAAGGCGGCGTCGAGAACCGTTTCTCCTTCTTCGACGTCCATTTCAATGCCGACCGGCTCAAGTCTAACGGTATGCATAGCGCCGGACATTCAATTTCCTCAAGACTTGGGTCTGATGTGGAACGTAACTTTACTGGCTCAGCGGAGGCCGCTGAACGCGGCCTCCGCGTAGTCCATTGAGCGTTAAGCAAACTGCCGTATCTTAAAGCCCTTGCGGTATTCTTCGACGTGCTTGTCGCGATCCGCCGGGGTCATTTCCCGGATGAGTGTCAGTGGGCTTTGGATTGTGTGTCCCTTGAGATGATCAAGCGTCCACTGATCCTTGGGCTCGAACCGCAGATGCGGCTGCGCCACGATCGTCTTGCCGTCATTGCGCACGAACCCGAGGTCCTTGATGCAATCGGCAAGGTCCCAGCCGTGGTAGCATTCTTCCCAGATACGCCGGCCTTTGAAGCGGCCCATGGCTGGCGTTGCGCGGCCTTCGTATTCGGCCTGGAACGCAACCATATGGGTCCATTTGCACTGCTCTGAGCAGTACGTGTAGAGCTGTCCATCGACTTCACCGGTGCAGAAGTCTTCACGGATTACAGCTGGGCACATGCAGCTCCAGCAACGGTGCGGGTAGACGTAACCGTTCTCGGCATCGAACAGCATGTTCTTTTCGCCGGGAACGCTCTTTTTTCCGTACCACTTCCAATAGTCGCCAAATTCAGCGTACCAGCCCGGATACTTCTTTTCGAACCATTCGAAGTCTTTTTCCGTCTGAGCTTCAATGCGCCAGAAGTTCACCGGCCAGCCGACCGAGAAGAACTGCGCGATTTTGTGAACGTAATTCTTCTTGACCAGACGATCCCAAGCTTCAGAGACGTCGTCGTGGTGGATCTTGATGCCGTACTTTTCTAGCGGCAGCATGTAGGTGCGATAGTAGTCTTCGTAGATCCAGCGGTGCCAGAGTTCGACGTACGACTCCTTGTTCTTGTCGCGGTTGGTCGTGCCGTACTCGATGAAGGTACCGATCGCAGCATCGACGATGGCGTGGTTCTGCCAGAACGCATACTTGAGATCGCGCTCCAGTAGCTGGTGGTTCGACGGGTCGTTGATCATCGCCATCAGCAGCGAGTGACCATTACCGATGTGGCGCGACTCGTCGGACTGGACAGAGAGAAAGACCGTCGGCAGTGCGTAGTCGCCGTTACGGGCGGCTTCCGACGGCATCGCGACGAACAGCGTGTTGGTGAATGCTGTTTCAGCAACCACTGTCAGGTAAACGTTGGCAGCAGTGATGGCATCGCCGGTCAAAAACCCTTCGGCGAACTGACGGCCAATGGTGCATGCGTAGCATTTGCCGAAGGCCGCTTCAGTGATGTCGAAGCCGGCCGGATCGATGTAGTTTTCCATGTACCACTTCTTCAGGTTCATCTGAATCGTAGAATGGCGGAATTCATCGACCATTTGCATTGTGAAGCCGGTACGAAGCTCTTCTCCTGGGGCGAGGCGTGCCACCATTGCCATTGACCGTGCCGCCGAAATTTCCGGGAACGGAATGATAGCCAAGAACAGCTTCATCCACTCGACCCAACGTGGCTCGACGTTGCGGAACATGTCGCCACGCAGAGCCGCATCGAGCGCGCCGTAAACACGGTTGTCTTTTTCTTCCTGCATGGGGAAGTACGAGCGCAGAACCTGTTTCATCGGATCGCGCGGTACTTTCGAAATCTTATAGTCCGTCGGGAAAGTCTGGGCTTCCTGGACAAAACTTGGCGTCCAGCCGAGATCAGCAATGCGAGCTGTAGCGTCCGCAATGCTCATGCCTTTCTGACCAGTTATCTTATTCAAGGTAAGGTTTGCTGCCATTTTTAGCTCCTTGATGCTTTGCTTGGTCTCTCGACTTCGATCAACTCGATCGTCATTATGCTGCTTATTGGGTGCCCTTTGACACCGATCGCCTAGTTTCAACTCTTGTGATGCGCGTGATCGTGGTTGTGGTGATGAGTGCCGCCGCAGCACGCTACGCCTTCGGTTTGCTGGGCTGGCTCCTTCGTAAAAGCTTTGTTTTCAGCAATAAACCGCGCCGCCAAAACGAGCGCGCCCATAGCAAAATCGCGACCGTGAGCGGCGATCATGGAATTCGAAAGCTCTGCCAACTCATGATAGAATTTATCCTTAGAGCGATCCTCATCGCTGAGTTGCTGGCTTTCCGGCCTTGCGGTAGCAGCCGCTTCGGAATGTCCGGTCATGATGGCTTCCTCAGATTTGTCTCGCGGCCACTTGTCTCGCGAACACTGGCGCTGGTATCGGGGTTGACGACATCAAACTCCGAGAGCGAAGATTCAAGCCAGTCCCGCTCTTGGCTTAGCTTTCTCTTTTTCTCTTCAACTTCAGCGGTTCGCCGTTCGATGGCGGCCAGCGCGTCACGAGCTTCCGGGGTTGGTCCGCTTTGTTCAAGGTCGCGGCGAGCGATCAACCGCTCGATGTCCAGACCCGCAGAAGCACTATCGCACCGCAGTTGTTGCGAATTGACCTCGATGAGGGCGACCACGAGCTTGTGTCGTTCCATCATCTGATTCCTGCTGTCAGTATCAGCCATGACGTCACCCTTCGCTAACGCTGTCCATAAACCCCAAGCGGGGGACGCGAGAGATTTGCGCAGGTCTTCGCGCTCTTTCCGGGGAAGACTTTTCTTGTCGGCATCTTTGTTCATGGAATAAGCACCGCGCGACCATGAATTTTACCGTTATGAAGATCGTGCAGCGCATCATTCGCGGCGCTCAGCTTGTATTCTTTTGTCTTGAGCTGCACCAAGCCGCGATCCGCGAGCGACATCAGCTCATTCAACTCGGCGTACGTGCCAACCAGATTGCCGACAATGGTTTTTTCTGACGTGATCATGTCGATGGTCGGAAGGTCAATGCGCCCGCCGTAACCGATGACGTAGTAGTAGCCATCGTTGCAGGTCATCGCGATACCCTTGGCAATCGCGTCGCCTTCACCGACAAAATCAAGAACGGCCTCCGCGCCGCGACCGTGCGTCAACTGCTGAATGGTTTCGACTTCTGTGCCATTGGCCTTGACGAGATGATCCGCACCACATTCCTTAGCCAGCGCGAGCGACCCGTCGGCACGATCGACAGCGATGATTTCCGCTGCGCATAGCGCCTTCAGCACTTGCACGCCGATATGGCCCAGCCCGCCAACGCCCAGCACCACGGCGTACTGGCCTGGCAACAGGTGTCGCGACGCTTTCTTGGCGGCCCGATAAGCGGTCAGCCCAGCGTCCGTATAAGGCGCCACGTCTTTGGGAGAGAGGGTCTTCGGCAGCTTAATCAGTGAGCGCTCACCGGTGAGTAAGTACTGGGCATACCCTCCGTTGGCATTGATGCCTGGAAACGAACTGTCTGTTGCGTGCATATCGTTGCCGCGCCGACACGCTAGGCAGTGCCCGCTTGTCACCAGCGGGTGGCAAATCACGGAATCACCGACCTTGACGCCCGTGACGGCCTTACCAACGGCTTCGACCCAGCCAGCGTTTTCATGCCCCATGATGTATGGCAATGTGACGTTGGCCTTATCGCGCCAAATGCCTTCAACGATGTGGAGGTCGGTGCGGCACACGCCTGCGCCACCAATGCGCACGATTACGTCGGTTGCATTGGTAATCGTTGGGTCAGGCACGTCCTCGTAGCTCACGAACTCCGGGGACGAAAGCTTCTCGTCATAGCGGTGTAAAACGGCCGCCTTCATTGTCTTCCACCCCAAAAAATGCGCATGCTTTTTTGTATTGCCTGCCGTTTATGGTCAGGCATTTTTGTTAATATCAGCAATAGCTGTGCCAACTTGGCAACGCTCTGATTTACAACAGTAATACCGCCTGGATCAGCGGCGAAGTGTTGACGTTTCAAACAGGAATTGTTGATTGCTATTGGTTGCGTGACATTATTTTGCGGTGCAGCACGGGGCGTCTGAATACCGCCCCGCGCGTGCGCGTTCAGTCTGGAAATGATGCACGAAGGGGCGCGCAGGAAAGCCGCGCCTCCGAAAGTCGAGGATGACCGATTTCGGTCCACCGCAGCATTCAATAGTGCAACGGCTACTGAAGACACTGCGGACTAAAACTGACTACCCCGCCTTGGTAACATTCTTCGGTGAGGCAATACGGGGGGGCAAAATTGCATGCCGGCTCACACGTAGAGCCTGCTGAAGCTATGATTGAGAGCCCCTCGCCTTTAACAAATACGCGGAAGCTGTTCGCCGACGAGCATATCGACGATACGTACTCCTCCGAACACGGTACGCATTGTTACGCGACCGGCGTCGCCGTCCTTGACGTGGCCAATGAGGGCGGCCGCGCGTCCGAGCGGATGGCCCAGCATAGCCGCGAGCGCGGCGTTCGCCTCATCCTGCGGGACCACGACCACGATCTTGCCCTCGTTGGCGAGATAGAGCGGATCGAGACCCAGGATCTCCGAGAACGCTTTGACCTCGAGCCTGATGGGCGTCGCGGTCTCGTCGATCTCGATGGCGACTTGGGACGCTGCCGCAACCTCGTTCAAAACTGTCGCGAGGCCACCGCGCGTCGCGTCGCGCATAAACCGCGTGCCGGGCGCCGCGTCGAGGATCGCGGCGATCAAGCCGTGCAGTGGCGCACAGTCGCTCTCGATGGAGCTTTCGAGCACCATGTCGCCACGCGCGCCGAGGATGGCTGCGCCGTGGTCGCCGAGCAGACCATTGACAAGTATGGCGTCGCCAGGGCGTGCTTTGTCGGCGCCGATATCAATGCCTGTACGGATAACGCCGATGCCCGTCGTTGTAATGAAAAGCTTATCGCAGGCTCCCTTCTGCACGACCTTTGTATCGCCCGTGACGATCTGCACGCCTGCCGCCACGGCGGTTGCGGCCATCGAGCGTGCGATCCGGCGCAGGAATTCGATCTCGACACCCTCTTCGATAATCACGGCGCAAGAGAGATAAAGCGGTATCGCGCCGCCCACCGCCAAGTCGTTGACCGTGCCGCACACGGCGAGCGTGCCGATGTCGCCGCCCGGAAAAACGAGTGGGTCGACGACGAAGCTGTCGGTCGTGAAGGCAAGGCGATCGCCATGCCGTGCGAGTGCGTCGAGCCCGATGCGTGCCTGATCCTCGAGAGGCGCCAGCGTGTCGTTGCCGAAAGCTTCGATGAACACGTCGTCGATCAAGTCCTTCATGGCCTTGCCGCCACCGCCATGCGCGAGCGTGACTTTGGGGACGCTGACCCGGCCGAGCCGCCGTTTCGGCTTCATGGTCGCAACGAAATTCATGCGACCCCCACGTGCCGTTTGATGCCGCCGTATTGATAGTAGGCGGCGCAGGCGCCCTCGGGCGATACCATGAGCGCGCCGAGCGGCACCTCGGGCGTGCAGGCAGAGCCGAAAACCTTGCATTGCCAGGGCTTGATGACGCCCTTCAAAACTTCGCCACACTGGCAGGATTTCGGGTCGGCGATCTTGACACCGGGGATCGCGAATTTCCGCTCTGCATCAAACTGGGCATAGCTATCGCGAAGCTTGACCCCCGAATGATCGATCGAGCCCAATCCGCGCCACTCAAAAAACTCGCGGAGTTCATACACGCGGCTAACCGCCGCCAGCGCCGCCGCGTTGCCGGCTTCAGGGACAATGCGGGCGTACTGATTCTCGATGTCGGCGCGGCCGTCCTTGACCTGGCGCAAAACCATCCAGATCGATTGCAGAATGTCGAGCGGCTCGAAGCCGGCCACCACAAGTGGTCGGCGGTAGTAGCTGGCGATGAACCCGTAGGGCTCGGTGCCGATGACCATCGAAACGTGGCCAGGGCCCAAGAACCCATCGATTTGGAAGTCCGGACTGTCGAGCACGGCCTTAATGGTCGGGATGATGGTGATGTGGTTGCAGAAGACGGAGAAGTTAGCGATCCCATCGCGTTCGGCTTGCAGGATGGTGAGCGCCGTCGAGGGCATCGTTGTCTCGAAGCCGATGCCGAAGAAGACAACATCCCGGTCAGGATGTTTACGGGCGAGCGCCAAGGCATCCATCGGCGAGTAAACCATACGCACATCCGCGCCCTCGGCCTTGGCTGTGAGCAGGCTCTTTTTCGAGCCTGGCACACGCATGGCATCGCCGAAGGTGGTGAAAATTACTTCCGGCCGCTCGGCGATCGAGATGCAATCGTCCACCCGCCCCATGGGGAGCACGCACACCGGACAACCCGGTCCGTGAACCAATTCAATCTCCTTCGGCAGCATGCCTTCGAGCCCGTAACGGAAGATCGAATGGGTGTGACCGCCGCATACTTCCATGATGGCGATCGGGCGCTGCTTCGCAATGTCGATGGTCACCAAAAGGCGTTCGATTTCCTTGATAAGGACACGGGCTTTGTCACGGTCGCGAAATTCGTCAACGTACTTCATGCGGCCGCTCCTTTTGCGGTTGCCGACCCGCGATCGTCGGCGAGCAGCGTGTGAACGAGGTCCCACAGGATATGATAGGCGGCGACGTGGCACTCTTGGACGCGGTGGATGGACGAGGATGGCACGACTAGGCAATGATCGACCATGCCTGAGGTGACCATCCGACCGCCATCCCCTCCGGCGAGGCCGATGGTGACGAGACCCATGTCCTTCGCTTTGGCAAAGGCGGAAATGAGGTTCGACGAGTTGCCGCTGGTTGAGATGCCGATGAGCCCGTCGCCAGACTTGCCCTGGGCGATCACCTGGCGCACGAACACGTGATCAAAGCCCACGTCGTTGCCGACAGCCGAGATCATGGCGAGATCGGCCACGAGGTTGATGGCGGCCAGCGCGGGACGCCCCGCCGTGATCGGATGCACGAACTCGACGGCAACGTGTGAGGCGTCGCAGGATGAGCCACCGTTGCCCATGGAGAACAATCGTCCACCCTGCCGGTAAACACCCGCGAGCGCCTTGGCAGCAGCAACGAGGACCGGCGCCTGCTCGCCGAAGAAACGCTCATTCGTCTCGCGCGAGTCACGCGCCTTGTCGGCGATCGAGCTGACAAGCGCGGCTTCGAGCTTGGCTGGGTCCTGCGCCTTACCGTGCAGGAACGGGTAGAGGGCCTTGAGTTCGTCATCCTTCGTCATGGCGCGTTCCTTCCTGAGCTGACGCGAACTTCTGGCGCTATTGAGCCGCCGAGTTCATCATCGCCTCCATCTCGGCCTGGGCCTCGCCGAGTTCGATGAGGACCTTTAGTGTTTCGGCGGCCTCGCGCTCGTCGATGCGGCTCATGGCAAAGCCGACGTGGATCAGAACCCAGTCACCAACGCAGGACTCGACTGGATGATCTGCCGAAACAATGCAAGTGATGTTGACCTGCCGCTTGACGCCGGAAACATTGACGGTCGCGAGATTCCTCACTGCATCGTCGATTTTCACGATCTGTCCGGGAATCCCGAGGCACATGGTGGCGTCTCCTAACTAGCGTTTCTTTTTGTCGATCAGTTGCGCCGCCGCAATTGCCGCCTGGCCGAGCGCTAAGCCGCCGTCGTTAGACGGTACGCGGGCATGCGAGAGGACCGTAAATCCGTCGGCTGTTAGGCGGCGCACTACATCCTCGAAAAGAATTCGATTCTGGAAGCATCCACCTGAAAGCGCGACAGTGTCGAATCGCTGCTTTTTGGGCTCGTGGATGCGTGCGAGCTTCCGCGTCATCTGCGCGATGACCTTGGCCAAGCCGCGATGGAAGCGCGCTGCAATGACACCCGGCGGAGTATTGAGGATGAGGTCACCGAGGAGTGCGTTCCACATGGCGAGCGGTTCGATGTATGGCCGGTCCGAACTGCTGAGATTTGAAATAGTGAACGGGTAGGCAAGCGCGTCGTCCTCGCGGAGAGCCGTTTCATCGACAATGGCTTCGAGGCGGGCAGCAGCCTCGCCCTCATAGGCTTGACAGTCGCGGCATATGCCGATGGCGGCTGCAACTGCATCGAACAGTCGGCCGCACGATGAAGCGAGCGGTGCGTTGATGCCGTTTTTGAGCATCGCGTCGAGAGTGACCCTCGGCTGGCGAGTCAGGTACTCGTGGACCTCTAGGTCGGCGAAGTTGAGCGAAAATCCCGCCCAGCGCATCTCAGCCACGAGGTGGGCATAAAGGTTGCGCCAGGGCTGCCGAGAGGCCTGTGCGGCGCCAAGCATGGCGACCGGCTTCATCGTTCCGAGGCGCTTATAGCGGCGGTAGTTCGCGAGCAGGAACTCACCGCCCCAAATCGTGCCATCGTCGCCCCAGCCAAGGCCGTCGAGAACGATGCCGAGCACGGGCGGCGCTTCGAGGTCGCGACCGTTCTCGGCGAGGCAAGCGGCCACATGGGCATGGTGGTGCTGAACTTCGATCAGCCGGAGCCCATCGCGCTCGGCCCACTCACGGCCGAGCTTCGTTGAAAGGTACTCGGGGTGCTTGTCGATGGCGAGCGCGGCGGGTGCATGGCCGAACAACTCTGCATAGAGTGCAAGATTCTTTTTGTAATCGTCGAATGTTGGCGCATTTTCGAGATCGCCCTGATGCTGCGACAGGACGGCTGCGCAGTCTTTGACGATGCAGAACGTCGCTTTTAGCTCGCCGCCCATGGCGAGGACTTGGGGTGCAGACCTGAAACCACTGGGCAGCCGGATGGGGGCTGGCGCATAGCCGCGAGCGCGACGGATGACGCGGGCCGTTCCGCCGATCACGCGGACCACAGAATCATCGACACGGTTTGCGATTTCTCGGTTGTGCATGAGGGCATAGGTCGCGATGCCGCTCAAGCGTGTCGCAACCTCGTCATCGCAGATGACCTGCGGTTCGTCCGAGAGATTGCCGCTCGTCATCACAATCGGGCGGGCTATGCGGGTCAAGATCAACGCATGCAGGGGTGTCGTCGGCAGCATGAAGCCGAGCATGCCGAGACCGCGGGCGATCCCGTCGGGCATGCACTTCGAACCGACTGCCTTCATGAGCACGATCGGTGCCGCAGGACTCGTCAGCACCCTTTCATCCTCGGCAGTGAGCGTGCAATACCGCCGGATAACGTCGAGATCGCGCGCCATGAGCGCAAAGGGTTTAGCGTCGCGCTTTTTTAGCGCCCGCAGCCGGGCGACTGCTTTATCATTGGTCGCGTCGCAGGCGATCTGGTAG
>JANOCZ010000165.1:0-2615 GCA_031412455.1 Hyphomicrobium sp.
CCGAGGACAGCTAATGCCAGCGCCAGCATTGATGCGGTGACGCCCGAGCCGCAGGTCGCGACGACCGGGCGGCCGACGTTGATGCCAGCGTTCTTAAACAGCGCTTCCAAGTCATCGGGCGACTTCAGCGTGCCGTCCGGATTGAGGAGCGACTGGGATGGTATATTTTTGGATCCCGGCAGATGGCCGCCACGAAGACCGGCGCGCGGTTCAGGGTCTTTGCCCTCGAAACGGCCAGAAGGGCGGGCGTCAACGATTTGGTTGCCAGACTTCTTGAGCAAAGCCTTCATCTCGTCGAGATCGCGGATCAGCTCAGTGTTTTGAAGCGGCGTGTAGTGCCGTTCGGATCTTTTTGGCGGCGGACCATCCTCAGTCGGGCGGCCTTCGGCTTTCCATTTGCGCATACCGCCGTTCAAAACGGAGACGTCCTTGTGGCCCATCGCGCGAAAGGTCCACCACACACGCGCGGCGGAAAAAATTCCGGTCGTGTCATAGACGACGATCCGCGAGCCGTCGCCGATCCCCATCTTTTTCATGCGCGAGGCAAATTTGACCGTCGATGGCAGCATGTGCGGCAGATCAGATTTGTCATCGGACAAATCGTCGATATCAAAGAACAAAGCACCGGGGATATGTTCTGCGCGGAACTCGGCCTTCGGGTCGCGGCCGGTCGAGGGCAGGTGCCAACTGCCGTCGAGGACGATGAGGTCCGGAGAGTCCAGGTGGCTCGCGAGCCAGTCGGTCTCAACAATCCAATTCTGGGCAGTCCTGGGCAATTGATCCCCCAATGGCGGTGCAGCGTGATTTCGAGCGGGCGGGAGCCAGCGTCGGCTTTGTCTTGCGTCAGCACTTAGTCGCTGTTCCATGCCGGCGCAAGTTTGACGTCAGTGTGACGGGAAAGCACCCGGCCGATTGCGGCGTGCACATCTTTTCCAAAAATGGGTCAGCTCTTTACCTGCAATTAACGGCTCACGGGCAAAAGTCGCCTGGTCAACTTGAAGTTCGCAGGCCTGCGACGAGTCGGGTGCCTGTCTCTAAAGAGGGTATAAGCCAATGAAATCCACGCTCAAGGCTGGCGTCGCTCTGGCAGCACTTGCAAGCGCTGCCGCGATGGCCGGATCCGTCAATGCTGCCGATCTCGGCGCGCCACGCGGCGGTTCGATCAAGGACGGCTACATGGAAGCGATGCCGCAAGTCTCGCGCGGTGGTAACTGCTACTTCCGCGCTGACGTTGGTTATTCGTGGGCCAAAGACCCGGATATGACGTGGCCGGTCAACAGCGACACGATTACCGGCTATTTCTTGGGTGACGACACGAACAACGCATTTGTCGAGACGGACCGGACGTCGACTTTCGTCACGGATCAGGTGACCAACGGATCGCGCGAGAACGGTGCGTTCGGCGAAATCGGCGCTGGCTGCGGTTTGGCGATGGGCAATCCCGGCCGCGGTTTCCGCGGAGAATTGATGTTCGGTTTCCGCGGTGATCGCGAAATCTACGGCGAGCCGGGCGATTACAATATCGACTATGTCATCGTTCCTGATCCAGCTGGTCCGGCAACGCCACCAGCTGGCCACCCCGACGATCCGGCAACTCCAGTCGAAGATCCGCTGCACACGTCGATCCGCTCGTACACGATGATGTTCAACATGTATAAGGATCTCGGTCAGTTTGGCCGCGTGACGCCTTACGTCGGTGCCGGCATCGGTGCCGCCTACCACATGGTTGATGAGACGTATTTCACCGGCAACTACGCGCTGCCAGCCCGCATCACAGGCAACAACGATCTCTCGTTTGCCTGGTCATTGATGGCTGGCGTCGGGTATCAGATCTCCGATCGTGCGGTCCTCGATCTGGGCTATCGCTACATTGATCTTGGCTCAGCTGAAACTGGCCGTTCAGACTCTGCTGGCTTTGTTAATCCAGCAGTTCAAATCGACGACATCTCCGCTCACGAAATCAAAGTCGGTCTGCGGTACTCGTTCGGTGGCAACGATTGCTGCGCCCAGCAGTACGCCCCGATGAAGTAATCGCCCTTCACGAATCAGCACGAAATTAAAAAGAGCCGGCCCGTTGGGTCGGCTCTTTTTGCGTTCGGGAGAGGGTGGCCGACGCGGCTGGGGAGGGGGCGAAGGTGTGGCAGAGGACTTGCATCGCAAGATGTGGCGTCCCGCTGGCCCCGCCTTCCACCTGTTTTGGGCTGCAGCTTAAAGGTCTCTCACATGTTCTACAGAGTGCTCATCGTGGCGATTGCCGGGTATGCCGCATACTCATATTCAGCTTTTGACGGCGATTTCGCCGTAGCGCTGGCCGCGCTGCCTGTAGTCACGGCGCTCGCGTTCGTCTTGCTCGGGCCGGGCTAGGGCGGATAAGGGTCAAATCTAGGATCGACCTAAATATCGCGTTGATTGCCGGGCCGTGTCCCGTATAAGACACGGCTTCTCTTGTCGCGCGACTGCTTGCGCTCAGGCGTCCGGTTGGATGCAGAGGCTAGAGCGGCGTCGGCGAGGAAAGCCGTTATAAGGTGCCTGTCTCGAACGGCGGGCTGTGGCGTGGTCGAGTTGATTCCAGCGGGCGTGGCGGAACTGGTAGACGCACTGGATTTAGGTTCCAG
>JANOCZ010000166.1:0-3414 GCA_031412455.1 Hyphomicrobium sp.
GATGCGCGAGTTTCTTTTTGGACTGAGGCGCCCCGCCCCCGAGCAGCTCTCACCTCGAATGGCGCTGACGCTCACCATTTACGCTTGGCTAACCTGGCTTTACCGTTTCATTGTCTTCACGGGCATCGCCATTCTCGTCTATCATATGGCGTTTAAGCTGCTGGGAATTGCTTTGTTCCTCGTCGAAATCATTTATTTTATCATACGGCCGATAGCGAACGAGATCAGGGATTGGCGAACCGACGCCGCATCCATTCGCGCAACCCGCCGGAGCCGCCTGACGCTGGCCACTGCGAGCGCTGCGCTATTGGCCGTCGTCGTGCCGTGGTCGACCAGCATTCAAATTCCAGCCGTGGTCGAAGCTTCAGCCTTAGCCCGGGTCTATCCGCAGCGCGGCGGCGTCGTGCAACGGGTGCACGTCAAACCTGGCGACGCAGTGAGTGCGGGCGATCCGCTCGTCACCCTTGCGTCCCCTGAAACGGAGCACCGCAGAGCCCTGACGAGAGGCAAGTTAGCGCTCATCAAGATGCGTCTCGCCCGCCGCTCGAGCGATACCGAAGACCGCGCCAAAAGTCTGGTGATGCAACAGGAGATGCGCGCACTGACGGCGGCTCTCGACGGCCTCAACAAAGAACTGTCTGATCTCACAATCCGAGCCCCGCATGACGGGACGATCGTCGAACTCAACGGCAGCGTGCACTCAGGACGCACGATCGGTCGCGCCGAGTTCATCGGTTTAATTCGCGGGCCGGGAGCGCTCGTCGCTCGCGGGTACATTGCTCAGGACGATATCGCCCGGCTGCACGGCAATAACGTTGGAAGGTTTATTTTCGATAACCCCGATCAGGCCAGTATTCCGGTGCGGCTGGAGAGCGTTTCGCAAGCCGGCGCGCCTCAAATCGAGATGCCGGAACTAACCTCGCATCATGGCGGCACCATTGCCGTCCGCCCGGCGAGCGGCGATGGCCCCCATCGGCGCTTGGTCCCGATTAAAGCCAACTATCTGGCCACGATGACCGTTGGTATGGGGGAGAAAGCGCCGGCATTCTCCGCCCGCGGCGTGGCCATTTTAAAAGGCGATTCTCAAAGCATCGCTGGCCGCGCGTGGCAGCAGATCGCCGCCGTTCTGGTTCGCGAATCCGGCCTGTAGGCTTGGGGCCAATTCCGCAGATTATCAATTCTGACGGGCAATTTATATTCGCATATATGAATCTGAATTAATTAAAATAACTACGGCACGTATAAACATCTATTTTCGGAAACGTTCAATTATCAAGCGACTCTAAATGATTTGCAAAGGTATTTCGTTGGATTGTGGTCGCTAGAATTGCGCCGTTTGCGGCGTAGCATACCCAGTTGGATATCCAAATGAATAAGCCTTTGCTGCCGGCGAAAGTCACGAGTTCTCACGTCAAAGCTTCATCAGAGGATGTGCGTCGCGCCTTAAAGGCGGGCATATCATATCGCACGCTAGAATCGCGAGTTGCCTTTGACGGCGCCGCGGCTGCAACAGCGCTCGCCGTCTCCGATCAGCAGAGCACCAGCAGCGGCGATACGCAAACGGCGGCCGAGCCAGCCGCATCGTCCGATGCCGTGTCACGAGAAGCCTCGCCCGTTGATGCTTTATCTGGCCTCGCGGACGCACTCCAAGCAAGCGTCGCCTCGCCTTCCGATCGCGTCCCGGCAATTGTCTTCATCGACAGCGCTGTTGAGAACATCGACCAGATCGTCTCGAACATCGCTACGGGCACGGAAATTGTGCTGCTCGACAGTCGCTCGAGTGGCGTCGAGCAGATTGCCGGTTATCTATCCGGGCGCACCAATGTTGGTTCTATCCATATCGTGTCGCACGGCGAAACGGGAATGCTGTACCTCGGCACCGACACGTTGAGCAGCGCCAACATGGCAGACTACAACACCGCGCTCACGCAGATCGGCCGCTCTCTTGCCGACGATGCCGATATTCTTCTCTACGGCTGCAATGTCGCCAATGGCACGGGCGGCATGGATTTCGTCCGCGCCCTGTCCCTCGCGACGAGCGCTGACGTTGCCGCATCGATCGATAACACAGGTGGCGACGAGTCTGACGGCGATTGGGTGCTCGAGGCGACCAACGGCGCGATCGAGGCGGCGTCGCTGTCAAATCCGCTTTACGCTGGGTTGTTGGCAAAAACGAACACCGGGGCCTGGGTGGCGAACGGCGTGACAACCGCCAATGATTGGCAAAACACGACCGACGGCATAACCACGACCGTCACATTCACGAATGGTGGCCTGGGAACATTCACTGCTCTTAACGGCAATGCAACGCTGGCAACCGCAACAGCGGGCAATGGATTAACCGCCGCCACATTCGACAACAACGCGCTCGGCGCCGCATCTGTGGGTTTCACCTGGAGTTCGACGAACACGACAGACGTTGGAACGGTGACGATCAATTTTAGCTCGGCCGTGACAAATCCCGTGATTCACGTCGATCGTCTTGGCGGATTCGCCGGAGGCGTTGCGCAATCCAACAGCAGCGTGTGGACGCTGGCTACGCCCGGCGCGAGCTTGACTCGCATGTCCGGCGTAAACCATTTCCTCGTCGATACAGTAGCTGGAACATTCCAGCGCAGGGTCGGCGATACCTCGATCAACAACGGTGAGGCCGACTCCAACTCCGCCGAAGGTACTGCTGCTGGCAGCGTCCGCGTCAACGGCACTTTCACTTCCATCACATTCACCCTGAAAAATGCTATTCCCTCAGGCGGGGCCACCATCGGCGATGGCATCGAACTCGCCTTCGCGATCGACGCGCCGCCCGTTGCCGTGGCCGACAGCTTCGGCTCGATCGTTCACGACACGTCCGTGACGATCAACGTCCGCGCCAACGACAGCGACGTTCGCGGCGATGCGATCAACGTGACTAAAGTCAACGGCACGTCGATCGTATCGGGAGGCCCAGGCGTCGCCGTCACCGGAGGCGTCGTTACTCTGAATGCCACCGGCAATCTCGTTTTTACGCCCACAGCAAACTACGCCGGGAGTCCGTCGTTCACCTACACGATCGCCGATGCCAACGGCGGCGAGGCGACAGCAACTGTCACTGGTACCGTCACCAACGTGGCCCCGGCACTGGATCTCGACGCCTCGGGAGCCGGCACCGGTTGGACAAAAACCTATGTCGAGAACGGCTCGGCCGTATCGATCGCCGACCTCGATCCCTCGATCGTCGATACCGACGACGCCAATATGGACTCAGGCTCCGTTACGCTGACGAACCAGCAGACCGGCGACCGTCTGCTCGTCAACGGTTCGTCCGCGACAACGGGCACGATCGGCACGATCACTTGGACGCGCACCGATACCACGGTGACGTTCTCGGGCGTGGCCACCAAAGCTCAGTACGCGGCCGCCATTGCGCAAGTGCAG